>JAWSUF010000004.1:163915-259897 GCA_033549365.1 Acidobacteriota bacterium | reverse complement strand
CTGTTGAACGGCAACCCCCTGTTCCGCCTGCGGCAGGCGGAGCTGGAAACGTTGAAGCCCGAAGACGAGCCTTTGGTCCGCAATCTGGCCCGAACGATCCGGCGCGGCTTTCGTGAGTTGCTGGCGGCCTTGCCGGAGAGCCGTTACCCTAAAACGCGGACCTACCTGCTGAACTTCTCGCAACAGGCCCTGGTCTTTTTTGACTACTGGCTGGACCACCAACGCTGGATCCCTTTCACCACCAACATTGCCGAGTCGGCCTTCAGCCGGGTGGTGAATCGGATCAAACGGGTCGGTCGCCGTTGGAGCGAGGCCGGGCTCCTCAACTGGCTGACGATGGCCATGCGCAAAATCTTTCACCCCACGATGTGGACAAGCTTGTGGTCTCAATATCTCCGGCTTCATCGCCGTTTACACCTTGTGTCTCTCATCTCCAACTACAGGTGGATCGATGCCATCACGTAACTTTGAAACAAGCTCCATTATTCTATGTTCCGGACCCGTGATGTCAAGGATGAATGAACTGTCTCAACCCTCCTCCGGAGTTCAGAACTTGTATGGACCGGGAAAATCAGGGGATAAACAAAAAATGGATGTGGTAGCGCTACGGGGATTCGAACCCCGGTTTGATGGCTGAGAACCACCCGTCCTAACCCCTAGACGATAGCGCCACCGGAAAAAAGTAAAATAGCAGATTTGCGGACGGGCTGTCAACGAAAATCGGCTCGGCCGCACTTAACCGCAGGCGGTGAGCCGGCCCGGCGAAAAATCACCCTCCAATACACCCCGGAGGCGCATTGACGTCCGTTTCAGTCCGGATCTAAAATTCCAAGCCCCGGCCGGCCGCAGAGGTCTTGACGAGGTCGAGGAATCGTTAAGGAGGTATTGATATGAACGTCAAAAAGCTGCGTGAAGCCGTTGAAATGCAGAAGGAAAGCCTGGGCGACGGACTGCTCGCCAGCGATATCTTTTCAAGCAATGACGGCCAATCCCTGGTGGGATACAATTCCAATCCCCAGGCCTGTGCTCTCTTCAACCGCATCACCCAAATGCTTCTCAAAGCCCTGGACGGCAGCGCTTTCCCCAAACTCACGGATTACTACATCATCAACCTCGAGGGCGGGCATATGGTCGTCGTGCTCCCGATGGGCGATTTCCAGTGGGGCATGCTGATCAACACCAACAAGGTCCAGCTCGGCCTTCTTCTCAATATCGTCATTCCGAACATGATTGAGGCCTTCGAGGCGGCGAAAAAGGGCTGAACGGCGGGCTTGACCGCACGGCCTCCGCGGCCGATAATGTCATCAAACGAGGAGGGCCTCGTCCAAGGCATATCAGGAATCGGAGCAGGATCTTAAGAGGATCCGGCTCCAGGCCCTCCTCCCTTTTTTTTATTCCCGTTTCCCCGATTGCCGATCCAACCGGACCGGCCGGCATTGACATCCCTGCAAGGCCGGAGTATATGTCCCCTGGATAAAGATGAAACTTCTGAAGATCGGGTTGTCCGGTGTGCGCGGCGTCGTCGGCGAGGCCTTGACGCCCGAGCCGGCCATGGATTTCGCCTGCGCCTTCGGCACGGCCGTGGGCCCGGGACGCATCCTCGTCGCCCGCGACACACGGTCTTCCGGACCGATGCTGCGGGCCGCCTCCGTCTCGGCGCTCGTTTCCACGGGATGCGACGTCGTCGACCTCGGCGTCTGCCCGACGCCGATTCTCCAGTTCTGGATTCCCCGGCTCAAAGCCCGGGGCGGGCTGGCCATCACGGCCGGACACAACGACGCCTCCTGGAACGCCCTGACGTTCATCAACAGGGACGGAACGTATCTCAACGAATATCAGGGCCAGGAAGTTCTCGATCTCTTTCATCTCGGGCGATTCAGTCGGGTCGCTTCGGACCGGCTGGGAACCGTCCGGACCCATGAGGATCCCCTCAGTCCTTATTTCCAAGCCCTGATGCACGTCCTCGACCGCAAGGCCATCGCAAGTGCGGGATTCAAAGTCGTGGCCGATCCCTGCAACGGGGCGGCGGCCGGGATCGTCGACCGGTTCTTTTCCGAACTCAGTTGCAAATTCGTCCCGGTCAACAACACTCCGTCAGGCTATTTCCCTCATCCCCCCGAACCGAGACCGAGAAACGCCTCCGAGACATCCTCCATCATCCGGATCGCCGCGGCCGACGCCGGCTTCCTTCTGAACAGCGACGGCAGCCGCGTCTCCCTGGTCGCCGAGGACGGCGAAACCCTCTCGGAGGAATACACGTTCCCCATCGCCGCGGACCGAATTCTGGAGCGGGACGGCGGACCCGTTGTGACGACGCTCTCGACATCGCGGATGATCGACGGCGTCGCGGCCCGCCGCAAAGTCCCTGTCGTCATGTCGAAGGTCGGACAGTCGCCCGTCATCCAGGCCATGATCGCCGAGGATGCGGCCGTGGCCGGCGAAGGCAGCGGCGGCGTCGCCGCGCGTCTTTTTCAGCCGGCTTTCGACGGGTTTTTGACGATGGGACTCGTTCTGGAGGCCATGGCCGTGAGAAAACGGAAGCTTTCGGAACTCGCCGCGGAGCTTCCCCGCTATCACATCGTCAAGGAAAAAATTTATTGCCTCCCCCACCGCATCCACTCCGTCGTGGCCCGAACCCGCGACCTTTTCCCCGAGGAAGACATCCAGTCCGGCGACGGCATTCGGGTCGAGCGCCGCGACGGTTGGATCCAGATCCGGGCCTCAGCCACGGAACCCATGATCCGCATCACGGCGGAATTCGCGACGCGGCGGCGGGCCCTCGAGGAACTGGACCGGGTGGCCGCCGAAGTCGTCCGGATGGTCTGACATGAAGAGTAAATCCTCCCTCAAGGTCGGCATCTCCGGAGTCCGGGGCATCGTGGGGGACAGCCTCTCGCCCCAGGTCGCCGCCCGATTCGCGGCCGCGTTCGGAACCTACGCCGGGCGGGCCCGGATCATTGTCGGCCGGGACGCCCGATCCTCCGGTCCCATGCTGACCGAGGCCGTCTTTTCCGCCCTCCTGGCCGCGGGCTGCCGGCCGGTCGATATCGGAATCTGCCCGATCCCGACCATCCTTCTCTATGTCAAGGAGCGCCGGGCTCTCGGCGGCGTGGCCGTCACGGCCAGCCACAATCCCGGAGAATGGAACGGCCTGAAGTTCATAAGCGGCCGGGGACTCTATCTCAATCCGGCCGAAACCGCCGAATTCCTGGATATCTACCACCAGGGCGATTTCGCTTTCGCCGGCGCCGAAGGCATCCGCACGGTCGAGCGCGAGGACGGCGCCCCTCACGCCCATCTGAGAAGACTTCTTCGGAATCTGGATGTCGAGGCCGTGCGAAAGAGAAAACTACGGGTCGTCGCCGATTGCGCGGGCGGCGCGGGCTCCGTTTTGATGCCGGCTCTCCTTGAAGAACTGGGCTGCCGGACCGTCCTGATCGACGCCGTTCCCGACGGCTCCTGTTCCCGGCCTTCGGAACCGACTCCTGAAAATTTGTCCGAACTCAGCCGAACCGTCGTCAAAAACCGGGCCGACATCGGGTTCGCCCAGGACGCCGATGCCGACCGCCTGGCCCTGGTCGACGAGAAAGGGCGGCCTATGGGCGAGGACATGACGCTCGCCCTGGCCGTCCGCCGCGTTCTCGGCGGAAAGCCGGGCCCCGTCGTCGTCAACCTCTCGGCCAGCCTGGCCATCGACGACATCGCCCGGGAGGCCGGCGTTCCCGTCTTCCGGACGAAGATCGGCGAAACCCACGTCGTCGAGGAGCTCCTGCGGCGCAAAGCCGCGATCGGCGGCGAGGGAAACGGCGGCGTCGTCTGGCCGGCCGTCCATCCCTGCCGGGACAGTTTCGCCGCCGCGGGCCTCATCCTCGAAAGCCTGGCGGCCTCGAACCGAACCGCCTCGGCGCTTCGGCGCACCATCCCCTCCTACGTCCTGGTGAAAGACAAGGTCGAGGGAACGCCCGATCAGGCCCACCGCATCCTGGCGCGGTTGAAGAAGCGGCACGGCCGCCGGGAGATCTCGACCCTCGACGGACTCAAGATCTTTTTCGGCCGAAGCTGGGTCCACGTCCGGCCGTCGAACACCGAGCCTTTCATCCGCATCACGGCCGAGGCCAAAACAAAAGCGGCGGCCGAACGACTGGTTCAGTCCTTCAAGGACGACATCCGCGAACTGTCCTGATTCATAAGCTGAATATATTTCTATTGAACAAGCGTTTATGGTTTGATAACATAAAGGAACAATCCTGGCATGAGACCTTTGCTTTTTTTCCTAGCCATATCCTGGTTTCTCCCCCCGCTTGTTTACTCCACAGAAACGGTGGAAGTTCGATTGGTTCGCCAAATTCCGCTCGATGCCGGAAACATCAGGGATATCGATCTCCTTGTTGGTCCCGACGGGCGAATCTGGACGATTAACATGGAATACGGCACTATTTCTGCATGGAATGAGCATGGAGAAATCACCGGGAAATTCAATGCCCGGAGCCGACAGGATCCCCCATTGCGCAGATTCATCGGTTTTACCTGGAGTCCTTCCGGTGAGATCGCGGTCGGTAATTTGTACGACAGATCCATTGATTTCTATTCCACGGAAGGGGACATGACGCAATCTCTGCCCACGGAGGATTTCTCCTGTTTTAAACTTTACTTTGTGGATTCCGGCGATCTTATCATCCATAGAATTCCACACGACGGATTATCCGCCCGTCAGGAACTTGCTGTTCTGGAACCCTCCTTTCGCGTCAAAACCATTATCGTCTCGCACCCATTGGCGCAAAGTGGAGCGAGGTTGGAGCCTTTCGCTCCGACCCTGAGATGGATCGCTACCCAATCGGGGAAGATCTATTGCGCACGATTTTCAGGATATCGCATCGAAATCTATGACGTCGATGGCGTTCTTCTGAATGAAATCTCTCAAGAGCATGACCCCGTAGAAATCACTCAGGATGAGAAAGATGGTTTCCTGGCAATGATGCCGCCGATGTACGAAGTCAAGTTTCCTGTACACCATCCGGCAATCATGGATATGACGGTCGATGAGCGAGGCCGACTGTATGTCAGAACCCGAAAAAAGGGACCAGCGCCTTATAGATTTCCCATAGACATTTTTGATGAATATGGCGGAAGGATCGGCTATTTCTTTATTGAGGGGAAACCCCTGTTCTGGGACAATGGAAATCTATACGCAATTACAAACGGACCGATAGGCGATCTCATACTAAATGTTTACAGATTGGACTAGCTTGGAAATATTGGCCTTCCAAAACGATCGACCAAAATTTTTGACGGGGATGTTTTCATACCGGGGATTTTATTAGTCAGGTCATCCTGATTTTCATCTCAATCAGCGTCGATTTTGAACTTGCCGATCGTATACTTGGGATCTTCATCGAGGGCCGTCTCCTCGGTCGAGTCGAGTAGGAAGTAACAATTCCCCTTAGCGTCGGAGCACAGCAGCGCATACGGGCTGGGGATCCCGGTAACAACTTTTCTTCCCTCGATCGTCCATATATCCAAGAGATACGTTTCCTCAATCCCGCGGACCAGTCCATTCGCCAATGTCATCACCACAATGTATTTCCCTTCGATGACCTGCAACTTTATGATACGCGTCCAGGATTTCGACAGCCCTGTCAGCAAGTCCACTAACTCCGTCTGGGACCGAAATGACCGTCCGCTGATGCGATTCTTGAATTCGGGTTTGACCCAATAATCCGGCGGCTCTCCGATGGTTTTCAGAAGCTTGCCGTCCGCATCAATCAGGTTGATCTCATAGGCGTGAATCTGCATTGCGTAAATGGTGTCGCCCGACAAGTCAAAGGCGAAGCGGGGATACATACTTAAGATCCAATCCGTATCAGTACCGGCTTCAAAAAAGGAGCCGAGTGCCCGGCCGTTGGCACTATACTTATAGAACCAATCGGGCATTATGCGGCCTTCCGGAGGAAGCGCGAGGACTTCTAAGAAAAGATTCCTATGAGAATCCGTCCTCATGATGGAAGGATATCCATGATTGGCCGCATGGATGAAGGACGAGACGAAGGAACCATCCTGATTGAAAATGCTTACTCTTCGGGTCTTACTGTCGGCGACATAGAGATGGCCGGCAAAATCGAGACAGGCGGCAATCGGCATCATGAACTCCCCGGGTCCCTGTCCTCGGCCTCCAATCTTCCTTATGAACTTTCCTGAAGAATCGAATTCAAAAAGACAGCCGGCTCTGGGATCTAAAAAAACAATATTACCTTCGGGCCGCACATGAATTTCCCTAAGTGCCGAAACCGATAAACCCGAAGTGTCGATAAGTATCTTATCTTGTTCTTTGAACCATTTCTTGAATATGGATTCGGATTTCAGATCTTGCGCAAAAACAAATCCTATCCCCAATCCAAATACAAGACAAAACCCCATCACAATCGCACCCTGATGCTTTTTCATCACAACCTCGTAAGAAAAAATGCCGAACTAATAATAATATAAAATTATTCAGACACGAAATCTAGATTAACGACTCCGTGTCTTCCTCAGAGCTTTGATCTTACAAGAACCCGGATGGTTCATTCCGTTGGCAACAAAACAGCCTTCAAATCCGTATATCTCAATGAGGAGACGCGAAATGAAACCATCAGCCGCCCGGATAGCCCTCATTATCATTGCGATGATATCGCCGCTCGGCGCTAAAGACAGGACCGGCCTGCCCGAACCCGAACCCGGTCAGCGCATCATTCAAGCCGTCCGGACAGACGATCCGATCGTCATCGACGGACGCCTCGAAGAGATCGTCTGGCAGCGCGAGGGAGTCAACGGCTTCACCCAGAACGACCCCAAGGACGGAGAGCCGGCCACGGAGACGACCGAGGTTTGGATCGCCTATGACGACAAGGCCGTTTATGTCGCCGCCTTCTGCCGGGATTCCGAACCCGACAGAATTCTCGGCCGGCTGGGCCGCCGCGACGTTGCCGTCGATTCGGACTGGTTCTATTTCTATGTCGATCCCTATTACGACAGGCGTTCGGGATATGCCTTCGCCGTCAATCCGTCCAATTCGATCCGGGACGCCGTCCTGTCCAACGACGTCGACCAGGATTTTTCATGGGACGGCGTCTGGGAATGGAAAGCGGCCGTTCACGACAACGGCTGGTCGGTGGAAATGAGGATTCCCTTCGACCAGCTCCGGTTTTCCAGCCGGGATGAATATGTCTGGGGGGTGAATTTCCGGCGGGTCGTCAAACGCAAGAACGAAACGGCCTCGCTCGTCTGGGTTCCCAAAAGCGAACCCGCACACGTCTCCCGATTCGCCCGTCTCGAGGGAATCGGGGACATCTCCCCAGGACGGCATCTTGAAGTTGTGCCCTATGTCACCGGCCGGAGTCAATTCCAGCCGGCCGAGCCGGGAAATCCCTTCCGGACCGGACACCGCTTTCTGGGAAACGCCGGGTTGGATCTCAAGGCCGGCCTGAAAAGCAATCTGACTCTCGACGCCACCGTCAACTCCGATTTCGGCCAGGTCGAAGTCGATCCGGCCGTCATTAATCTCACGGCCTACGAAACCTATTACCAGGAACGGCGGCCCTTCTTTATCGAGGGCGCCTCGATTTTCAACGGTTTCGGCCGCGGCGGAGTTTATATCAACGCGGGGATGAACTGGCCGAGCCCGGAGTTTTTCTACAGCCGCCGCATCGGACGCGCCCCTCAGGGATATGTCACCGGGGCCGGCCATGTCGACGTCCCGGGCCATACGACGATCCTCGGAGCGGCCAAGATCACGGGCCGTCTCGGAAGCTGGAACGTCGGGTTCATCAATGCCCTGACCGCCCGGGAATTCGCCGCCCTTGACGCCTCGGGTCTGCGTTCCAAGGAAGAAGTCGAGCCCTTGTCCTATTTCGGCGTATTTCGGGCCCAGAAGGATATCGACCGGGGCCGGCGCGGGATCGGGATCATGGCTACGGGCGTCATGCGCGACACGGCGAATACGAACCTGGCCGGCATCATGAACCAAAACGCCTTCAGCCTGGCCGTCGACGGCTGGACGTTTTTCGACGCAAACCGCAATTATGTCCTCGGCGGTTGGATCGGCGGAACGCGGGTCGAAGGCACGCCGGAAAATATCCTCCGGCTTCAGCGGTCTCCTCTTCATTATTATCAGCGGCCCGACGCCGCCCACGTCGAGCTCGATCCGTCGGCCGGGTCCCTTTCCGGTTGGGGAGGCCGCATCCAGGTCGCCAAGCAAAACGCGCCCCTGATGTGGGTCTTCGGCATCGGGGCCCTCTCTCCGGGATTCGACCCGAACGATCTCGGCTTCCAGCGCGCCGGGTCGGACATCGTCAATGTCTCTTTCCTTCCCGTATATATGTGGACCAAGCCCGGCAAGATCTTCCACATGTTTGTGGCCGGCTCGGGCGTTCTGCAAAGCTATGATTTCGGAGGTAACAAGGTCTCCGAAGCCGCCGTCGTCATTCTTCAGGGAACGTTCCGGAACTTCTGGGATTTCAACGCCGAAATCGTCGCCTTTCCCGATATGCTCAACAATCGTCTGACCCGGGGCGGCCCGATGGCCATGTCACCGGCGGGCATGCAATCCAGCTTTATGCTCTCGACCGACAGCCGCCGTCCGTTCATACTGGAGGGAGGCGGGACGCTTTCAAACAACGGACCCGACGGCCGAGGCTGGAGCGCCCAACTGGCGTTCCGCTGGAAACCGGCCTCGAATCTGAGCCTATCGATCGGACCCCGATACAACTACGACGATATGGCCACTCAATGGGTCGGACGCTTTCGGGACGACCGGATGACCGCTACCTACGGAACACGCTACGTTTTCGGCCGTATCCGCCAGCAGGTCGTCTCGACCGAGGTCCGTCTCGACTGGACCTTTACCCCCGCCTTGTCCCTTCAAGCCTATCTGCAGCCGTTTATCGGAGTCGGCGCTTATGACCGATTCAAGGAACTCGCCCGGCCTCGATCCTATGACTACAATGTGTTCGGTCAAAACGGCTCAACAATTGCCTTCGCGGACGGGATCTATACCATCGACCTCGACGGCGAAGATCCGGCGGTCGCCTTTTCGTTCCGCAATCCGGACTTCAATGTGAAATCGCTCCGGGGAACGATTGTCCTTCGCTGGGAATTCAGACCCGGTTCCCTTCTCTACTTCGTCTGGACGCAGAACCGGGCCGACTATGCCAATCCCGGGGATCTTCGGCTGCGCCGCGACATGGGCGATCTTCTGACGGCTCCCGGGGACAACATCTTCATGCTCAAAGCGTCTTATCGCTGGAACATGTGAGATCGGGCTTCAGATTCGGCAACGGCCCCACACGAAATAGCCGGAAAAATCGAGGTCAACGCATTTCCGGAAAGGGCGAATGACCTATTGATCATATCGCCGCCGATAAAAACGAGTCAAGAACAATGGTTCGGCGGGCTTGACAGGATGCGGCCGCCGAAAGAGAATGAGCAAAAGCCGAAAAGGAGAAAAGGCCATGGGAGGATTCTTCGGTGCGGCGGGCCGTCAGGACATCATCGCAGATCTCTATTACGGGACGGATTACCACTCTCATCTGGGAACCAAGCGGGGCGGACTGGCCGTTTCCGGATCGAACGGCTTCGCCCGGGCCATTCACAACATTGAGAACGCCGCTTTCCGGCCCAAGTTCGACGCCGAGATCGACCGCCTGCACGGCCGTTGCGGCATCGGCATCATCAGCGACACGGACGACCAGCCCGTCCTCATCCGCTCCCATCTGGGAGATTACGCCATCGTCACGGTGGGGGCCATCAAAAACGCCGATGAACTCGTCCACAACATCTTCCTGCCGCGCCGCCTGCATCTGGCCGAGATGAACGCCGGAGAAATCAATTCCACCGAACTGGCCGCCGCCATCATCAACCAGGAGGAGAGCTTCGAGGCCGGGATCACGGCCCTTCAGAACGTTATCGAGGGCTCGTGTTCCCTTCTGATCCTGACGCCCCGCGGGATCTATGCCGCCCGCGACAAGTACGGCCGGACTCCGGTCATTCTCGGCCGCAAGGACGGCTCCTGGGCCGTAACTCAGGAGACCTGCGCCTTCCCCAATCTTGAATACGAGATCGTCCGGGATCTCGGCCCGGGAGAAATCGTCCGGGTGACGGCCGACGGTGCCGAAACGCTTCAGGCACCGGGACCGATCGACCAGATCTGTGCGTTTTTGTGGATCTATTACGGCTACCCCGCATCGAGCTACGAAGGGACGAATGTCGAATGGGCCCGCAACCGGTGCGGCGCCGCGCTGGCCCGGCGCCACCCGGCCCCGATCGATTTCGTGGCCGGCATCCCCGACTCCGGCGTCGGACACGGCCTCGGCTACGCCGCCGAGGCCAAGGTGCCGTTCAAGCGGCCGTTCGTCAAATACACGCCGACCTGGGCTCGGAGCTTCATGCCGCAGAACCAGGACGTCCGCGACCTTGTGGCCCGGATGAAGCTCATCCCCATCCGCGAACTCGTGCTCGGACAGCGGCTGCTCTTCTGCGAGGATTCCATTGTCCGCGGCACCCAGCTCAAAGACACCTTGCAACGCCTCTACGACGTCGGAGCTCGGGAAATCCACATGCGGCCGGCCTGTCCTCCTCTTCTCTACGGCTGCAAGTTCCTGAATTTTTCGATTTCGCGTTCGGAATTCGACCTGGCCGCCCGCCGGGCCGTGCGCGAAATCGAGGGCGACCGGCCCGTCGACCTTGAACCCTACGCCCGGCCGGGGACGGACCGTTACACGGCCATGGAGGAACGCATCCGGCAGCGTCTCAACCTGACGTCCCTGAAGTATCAGCACATGGAGGACATGATCGAGGCGCTCGGGCGAAAAAAGGACGACGTCTGCACCTTCTGCTGGGACGGGGTCGAGATCCGCAGCCCGGCTCTGCCTTTTCCTTCGATCTGAGTCAGGGCAAACCCTGGACCTGGGCAGGCCGCCTTATTCCAATTCCTCCTCCGGGCCGCTTGTCTTTTTCGAGGCTTGGTGGAGTGGAAGCTTAGTCCTGCCGTATCCCCATGTCAAGATAAAAGGGGTCCGTTGAGTTTTGCGCGGGAACCGCTACAATAGAAGAGTCAGGAGGAGTCATGCGCCGCATCGCCGTAACCCTCGCGGGAACCATCGCTTTATCACTAATCCAACCCCTTGGTGGCCAATTTCGTTCCGAGCAAGCCCGGTTCCAACCCGAGCGGACATCCGAACTCCGCACGCTTTGGACCCTGCAGTCCTCGGAAAAAGCCGGGGCCTCGGGCGAGGAAATTTCCAAGCCCGATTTTCTGATCCGGGGATGGATTCCGGCCGAAGTACCCTCAACCGTCCTTGGGACGCTTGTCGAGGCCGGCATCCAGCGGGATATCTTTACAGGCAGAAATCTCGAAACCGTCCCCGAAGAGCCGTTCAAATCATCCTGGTGGTACAGGCGGGAATTCGCCGTCGGCGGCGGGCCGGGAGCGAAAAGAGTGTTCCTGGAGTTCGACGGCATCAATTATCGCGCCGATATCTGGCTGAACGGCAAACTCGTGGCCGGAAAGGACGAGGTCTTCGGGCCGTTCCGCCGCTTTTCCTTCGACGTCACCGAGATCGCCCGCCCCGAAGGCATGAACATTTTGGCCGTCGAAGTCTTCCCGCCGCAACCGGGCGACTTCACCATCGGGTTCGCCGACTGGAATCCGCCCCCTCCCGACCGCAGCATGGGGCTCTGGCGCCCGGTGCGTGTGCGGACGAGCGGCGACGTCTCGCTCCGATTCCCGGTCGTTCGGAGCCGCGTGAACCTGGAGACGCGGGGTGAAGCGCGGCTGACCGTCCAGGCCGAACTGAGAAATCATGGGACGGAAACCATCAACGGAGTTCTTGAAGGACGGATCGAAAACGCTCGCTTCAGCCGGAAGGTCGCAATCCCCGCCGGAGACACTCTGACCGTGGAGTTCGCACCCGAGAATCATCCTGAGCTCGTGATCCGCAAACCGCGACTGTGGTGGACCCACGACATGGGAGGACCCGAGCTTTATCGTCTGGATCTTGTTTTTCGGGCGGGCGAAGGAATCTCCGACGGAGCCTCCGTCATCTTCGGTATCCGGGAGGTTTCATCGCGACTCAACGCCGAAGGGCACCGCATCTTCGAACTCAACGGCAAGCCCTTTTTCGTCCGAGGGGCCGGCTGGACGGACGACATGCTGCTCAACGTCCGCGGCTCAAAGCTGGAATCGGAGATCCTCTACGTGCGCCACATGAACCTGAACACGATCCGGCTCGAGGGATTCTGGGGAACAGGTTCCGAACTCTACGATCTCTGCGACCGCGCCGGCGTCATGATCATGGCCGGCTGGAGCTGCCAGTGGGAGTGGTCGGGTCTTCTGGGAAAAGCCACCGACAAGCACGGCGGCATCCGCACCGAGGACGACATCCGGCTGGCCGTCGAATCGTGGCGGGACCAGATCCGCTGGTTGAGAAACCATCCCGCCGTTCTCGTCTGGCTCATGGGCAGCGATCTCGCCCCGAGGCCGGAACTGGAGCGGCGATATCTGGAGGTTCTCGATGCGGACGATCCGGGACGCCCCCGGCTTCTCTCCGCCTCGGCCAGAGAAAGCGAATTGTCCGGAAAAACCGGAGTCAAAATGAACGGGCCCTACGATTATGTTCCGCCGGTCTACTGGTATGCCGACAAGAAAAACGGCGGGGCGTTCGGCTTCAACACCGAGTCGGGTCCGGGACCGCAGGTCCCTCCGCTCGAAAGCCTGAAACGGATGTTCCCGGGAGAGGATCTCTGGCCGATCAATGAAACCTGGCTCTTTCATGCGGCCCGCGGCAAGTTCCGGAACCTCGACCGTTATCTCGAAGCCATGGACAGGCGGCTCGGACAGGCCCGGGACGTCCGGGATTTCGCGGTCAAGGCCCAGTTCCTGAACTACGAGGGCGTGAGGGCGATGTTCGAAGCCTTTACGGCCGGACGCCCGAAGGCGACGGGCCTCATCCACTGGATGCTGAATTCGGCCTGGCCGAGCCTCTGGTGGCAGCTCTACGATTATGATCTGATGCCGACGGGTGCCCTTTACGGAGCGAGAAAAGCCAACACTCCGATCCATATTCTCTACGATTACGCGACCCGCGAGGTCAAAGCCGTCAACACGACCGCGGAGCCGGCCCAGGGGCTTCGGGCGACGGCGGCGGTCTATTCGAAGGAGATGGCCCGTCTTCAGGCCGTCGAAAGCCCGATCGATCTCGCCGCGGGCGAGATCCGGACACTCGGTGTTCTGCCCGAACCCGCGGATATCACCGGCCTCTATTTTATCGATCTCAGGCTTCTGGGAAGGAAAAATGCGCTCGTGAGCGCGAATTTCTACTGCCTTTCGACCGTGCCCGACGTTCTGGGCGAAGCCGGAACCACTCATCTTGTCACGCCCATGAAAGGATTCGCCGATCTGACGGCGCTCGCCGATCTTCTCCAGGTCCGGTTGAAAGTCCGGGAGCGCTTTACGACCCAGGCCGGTCTCATGAAAGTCGCGGTCGAACTCGAAAACCCCTCGCCCCATGTCGCTCTTCATGTCGAACTCACCGTCCTCCGTGAGGAATCCGAAGAGCCGGTTCTGCCTATCCTTTGGGAGGACAACTATTTCACGCTTCTTCCGGGCGAGTCGCGGCGTGTCGAAGCCGGAATGCGCGTGGACGACCTGCGGGGCGAGCGGCCGCGGCTTCGGGTCGGCGGCTGGAACGTCCGCTGAGAGGAGATTTGTCCATGAAAGCGATCGCGGAGATCCAGGTCATTCCCATCGGCGCGGGCGTTTCCGTCCGCAAGGAAGTCCGCCGGGCCCACGAGCTGATCGTCGCATCGGGGCTGACGGTCGAGGCCCACGCCTACGGGACCAACGTGGAGGGCGAATTGGCGGCGATTCTGGACGCGGTCCGACACGTTCACGAAACGCTGCACGCCGAAGGCGTCGTTCGCCTGTCCACGGCGATCAAGCTGGGCACGCGGACGGATAAAGAGCCCAGTCTCGGAGCCAAGCGGCTGTAGGCCGCGATATCAATAAAGACGTCACGGCCGTCCGATGACGCCGTCAGTCGCGGTTTTTTCCTGAGACCTCGCGATCAGCGGGCGACGATTTCGACCCGCCGATTCATCGCCCGGCCTTCTTCGGAGGCGTTGCTCCGGACCGGCGAGACGGGACCGACGCCGTAAGGTTTGAGCTGATCGGCCCCGACACCGAAATCGGAAACGAGTTTCGCGACAACGGCTTTGGCCCTGTCGGTCGAGAGGGCGATGTTCATATCAAAGTCGCCGGTATTGTCCGTGTGGCCGACGACCAGAACCCTCCGGGTCTTGTCCGCTTTGAGGTATTCGGCAATGGCCTTAAGGGCCGGGGCCGATTCAGCCTTGACCTCGGCCTTCCCCGTGTCGAAAAGAATGTCGTAGATGGCGATCCGGCCCTGCTCGGCCAAGCCCTCACCAATAGCCACAGCCGTCACCATCCCCATGTCCATGGGCTCCGCCTCGAGGGTGACCAGCTCATAAAACGTGCGGGTATGCTCGCTCGCGGCCCAGGCACCCGGTCCGGCGGCGACGACGACATAGATATCCTTATCGCCTGCGGAGATTTTTCCCGCCAGGTATTCGGTGATTTCGCCGGGGAACGCCGTATGCGTGAAATGGGATGTTGACAGACCGCGTTCCAAGCGGTTTTTTCCGAAGACATCCTTGAATTTCAACCCATCGATCTCAAGGGACTTGGGATCCCTCGAAACAAAGAAAATCGCTCCTCCGAGGTCCTTGATGGCTTTTTCGTAGTTTCTGATGATCTCGAGCGGAGACCGTCCTTCCGGAGCCCGGCAGAATTGCCGCCGAAGGATGCCCTCGACGGTCCGGACGGTGGATTCATCGGCGATGAATGCAAATTCTTCGAAACCGATCTTGTCGTCATACCGGATGTCGCTGCCTTTGTAGATCAGGATGATCTCTTCGGCATCCTGAGCCGGCGCCGGCAGGGATACGCCGAAAATCAGCGCCGTCATCAGGGCGACTTGTAATTTCCTCATAAATATCCTCCTTTGAATAATATATTTTCAGCTTATCGTCCGAAATCGTTGTTGTCAAATCCGGGTGAATTTGCTCTAACCGTCGTGGATCGATAAGACAGGGGTCGGCAAGTCATGGCCGGCGCAGTCTTTCATCGATCCTCAGCAATTGGCCGGTGGGATTTTTTTGTTTATAATCTCCAGAGACAACAGACCGGCGAAAAAGGAGGCCGAGATGGAAGACGGCGTCTTCAGGCTTTACGATCTTCACGTGGAGACAATTCCTCATCCGGAGGGAAAGCCGTTCGTGTGCAACCACCCGGCCGGATCCTTTTTCGAGGTCCGGGGGGAAAACATCCATTTTCCGGACGGGCAGCCTTTTCCCCTCTATTGTCTGGCGGCTCTGTTGCCTCTTCTCCCGGCCAAACAGAGGGAAACCCATCCCTGCGACTGGATGACGACGGACGCCGTCGTCGCCTGCCCCGACCCCCATTGCGGAGGACGTTTTCAAATCACCCGGACGGGAACGCGGGAGTTCCGGCATGCCGACGTCACCCGGATCCCGCTGCGGAGGAAAAGGCAATCATGATACATGACATGAGTTGTGCGTCACGAAAGTTCCTGGATATGGTTCCCATTATGGAAGACGCACCGCCGCTGAGGATATGAAGGGGGCGGCCGTGGGAAAGAAACTCATGAAATGCACCGACCTTGCTCCGGGATATTCGATTTCCCGGGTGATCAAGGGCGGTTGGCAACTGGCCGGAGGACACGGGCAGGTGGATCAGGCGCAGGCGCTCGAAGACATGCGCCGCTTCGTCGAGGCCGGCATGACGACCTTCGACTGCGCCGACATCTACACCGGCGTCGAGGAACTCATCGGCTGTTTCCTCAAGGATTATCGGGCCGCCTTCCTGTCCGGGAACCTGCCGGCCGTTCAGGTTCACACCAAGTATGTCCCCGACCTTTCCGAACTCTCCAAACTGACGTCGGGCCACATCGAGGAGACGATCGACCGTTCTCTCCGTCGCCTGGGAGTCGAGCGGCTTGACCTCGTGCAGTTCCATTGGTGGGATTTCGAGGTCAAGGGGTATGTGGAGGCGGCCATGCGCCTGAACGATCTTCGTGTCGCGGGCAAAATCCGCCACATCGGCCTCACGAATTTCGATGCCGCGCATCTCCGTGAGATACTTGATGCCGGGGTCCCCATTATTTCGAATCAGGTCCAGTACTCCGTGCTCGACAATCGCCCCGGGGCCGACCTGGCCGGAATGAAGGAAGAAAGGGGCGTCAAGCTTCTGGCCTATGGAACGGCGGCCGGGGGTCTTCTGTCCGAACGCTGGCTGGGCAAGCCGGATCCGTGTCGGGGACCTTTCGAGAACCGGTCCCTTGTCAAATACCGGCTCATCATCGAAGAGTGGGGAGGGTGGACTCTCTTCCAGGAGCTTCTCACCGTGCTGAAACGCATCGGCGAACGATACGGCGCGGGTATCGCGGACGTCGCCATCCGGTTAATAATGCAGAAACCCGCGGCCGCCGCCGTCATCGTCGGCGCAAGGGACAGCCGCCATCTCGACCGCCTGCGGCGGCTGGAATCCTTCGATCTTGACGATGAAGACAAGGCCGCAATCTCTCTCGTCCTGTCGCAAGCCAAGGGGCCGAAAGGCCCGGTTTACGCTCTCGAAAGAGACCGCGAAGGGCCTCACGGACGTATCATGAGATACAACCTCAACCACGGGGAAAACGCGTGAGCGCGACCGGGGAGGCTGCGGCCGGACCTGTCGTCCGGTTTGTCGGAGGAGTGGCGGGGGCGCTTTTTCCCTTTATCCTGTTCGTCGCCGGGGTCGTCACGGTGGCCCTTTCCGGCGCTCCGGACGAGCGGGGCTTCTGGCCCATCCTGATCCTTTCGCTCACCGTGGGACTTCTTCTGGCCAGGGAAAAACGGGCGTACTGCGAGACGGTCATCCGCGGCATGGCCCAGCCCATCGTCATGATCATGATCACCGCCTGGATGCTGGCTTCGTCCGTCGGTGTTCTGATGAGTGACACGGGCCTTGTCGAAGGGCTGGTCTGGGCCGCGGGGCAACTGAGGCTTGAGGGCGCGGCCTTCGCCGCTGCGGCCTTTCTGATCTGCGGCGCCGTTTCCGTGGCCACGGGGACGAGCTTCGGAACCATTCTGATCTGCGGTCCGATTCTTTTTCCGGCGGGTGGTCTGGCCGGCGCTTCCCCCGCCGTCCTGGCCGGAGCTATCCTGGCGGGCGCCACGTTCGGCGACAGCATCGCGCCTATTTCCGACACGACGATCGCCGCGGCCTTGAGCCAGAATGCGGATATCGGCAAGACCGTGCGCAGGCGTTTACGGTATGTTCTTCCGGCCGGGGCGGTCGCTCTCATCGCCTATGCCCTGATTCCGGGCGGGGGTGCGGAGGGACTTCGGTCGGCTGCACCCGTCGAGGGATCGCCGGCGGGGCTGCCGATGATTCTTGTTCCGGTGCTGATCATTGTTCTTCTGCTCCGCGGAAGACATCTGCTCGAGGGTCTTCTGATCGGGTTACTCTCGGGAACAGTCCTGGGACTGATCCTGGGCCGTCTTGCACCCGGCCGGCTCCTGACTCTGGACGCAGCGGAATTTTCGGCGGGGAGTTTCATCATCGACGGCATTAACCGGGCCGTCGGGATCAGTTTCTTCACCATCCTGCTGATGGGTCTCGTTGCGGCCGTCGAAGCCGGAGGGCCGCTCCGCCTTCTGGTCGACGCCGCGGCGGCCAGGAGCCGGACCCTGCGATCGACGGAATCATGGATCGTCGGGGCCGTGAGCGCGGCCGTGCTCGTCACCTGTCACAGCATCGTCGCGGTCCTGACCGTGGGACCGTTCGCCCGCAGGATCGGAGAAAGCATGGGCATCTCCCCCACACGCAGGGCCAACCTCCTCAGTCTTTCCGTATCGACGTATCCTTTTCTGCTCCCTTATTTTATTCCCGTCATCCTGACGGCCAACGCCACCCGGTCCGGAGCCCCTTTTGGAATCGAGGCCGTCAGCCCGCTTCAGACCGGGCTGTTCAATATCTACAGTTGGGCGCTCCTGGCCGTTCTGGCCGCGGCTCTTTTCCTGGGCTACGGCCGAGCCCGCGACCGCTGATTTCGAACTCCATCATTTCTTTTTCGAGCTTTTAAGGAAAAATTCCGTCAGAGAAGGAAAGGATTCAGAATTTGAAGGCTTTCGACTTTTTGCCCGTGTTGGAGATCTTCGGAATACAGAATGGGACACCCGGCCTGGAATGCCGAAGCCACGATCAGGGCATCATAAAACGCAAACTTCCACCGATCCGTGATCGTGATCGCCTGATGAAAAAGATCCATTCCGGCAAAAACCGTGCAGAGAGGTTCGAGGACCACCGTGAGGAATCGCTGGGCATCGGCCGGGGTCAAGGGCTTTGAAAATTTGAGCAGGGACGCGTTTAGAAATTCCTGTACGACCTGAGAGCTGATGCAACCCCGGGAATCCGATAACGCCTCGCCGACCAAGGCTCTGGCCCGGTCGCGTTTCCCGGGATTGTCATCATCGAACGTATAGATGAGGATGTTCGTATCGAGAAAAAACTTAGCGCTCATTCAACTCATCTCTCGAAAACTTTCTTCCGGGGCGGGCGTAGGTCAAAGCATTCATGAAGGATTCATAATCGGCGGTTTTTACGCTTCCACTGACATATTGTCGCAACCAGCGGCGGAAAACCGCATTCAACGTCGTTTTTTCCCGCCGGGCTTTTTCCCGGGCCTTTTCAATCATGACTTCCTCGGCACTGAGCGTGATGTTTTTGAGCATCTCACGAATCTCCTTAACTACACTATTTTCGTGTACACGAGATTCGTGTTTTTGTCAAGGACGGCTTGAATCGCGGCCATTGACTATCAATACAAAGGACGGTCAGGGGCGCCGGTTTTTCTCATGTCACCGGAACCCACTCAGGCCGGGATTTCCGGGAGACAGAAGGAGACGGACAGGCGCTCACCGCAGGCGGCACAGCGGATTTCGGCGGTGAGCTTCTCGCATTTGATTCCGGATTCCGTATCCCAGGCGATCCGCCAACTCCGGCCGCAGACTCCACAAACGGCGGGAAGAACAAGCCGGATTTCCAGGGTGGCCCCTTGGGTTCCCGGCTTCGGAATGCGGATTTTCCGGATTCGGAACCGGCGGCCGTGGATCTCTCCAAGTTCGGCCAGCAACCGGCGATAAAAAACGAGGGCGGCTGAAGATTTCTTCTCGGCCAAATGTCGGCCGGCCTTCGTTCTCATGTTCGAAGGCAGACATGAGGCATAAGTCAATTCCCGGCTCAGGGAATGGACGATCGCGTCTTCAAGACCTCGTCCCCGAAGCGTTGACTTGATGAAAAATCCGGCCACCCCGACAAGCCCGGCTTTGGCCAGAAAATCGGCGTCGTGGACGGCCGAAGCAAGACGGTTCCGCCGGCCGCGGGGATTGTAAAGATCCCGGACGGCTTTGGCGACTCTCCGGGTCAAACTCGGAGATGCGCCTGAAGCCGGAAGCATGGACTCGGCAAGTCCGGCCGCCGCTTCCTCTTCGGGCTCATTGTTTTCGTGGTAACGTCCTTCGACGAACTTCCCGGCATCGTGGAAAAGAGCTGCCGCTGCGGCGGCCAGTGGATCGAGCCCCTCCTCCTCGGCGATACGAAAGGCGATCTCGACGACAAGGACGGTGTGTTCCCAGAGATAGCTGTGGGAGCCGGAATCAAGCCGGCCGTCGAAGGCTCGTTCCGAAGCGGTGATCGTCGAGCGGATGTTTTCCACGAGCCCGGGGAGGCGATTCGATAGATAGTCAATAATCATGAGCCCCCCCCATTTTTCAAGCTTGGCAATTTTTTTATCTTCTTTATTTTCTGATAATTGCCAAAGCCAAGCAACAGTTCACCAATCAAGGCTAGACAGGAGGGCGGCGTGCATGGCGACGCCGTCGCGGAGGTTTTTGATCCGCAGGTTTTCGTTCGGTCCGTGCTGGTTGTTGTCGTGGTTGGCGATGGGCAGGAGCGCAATGGGAATGCCCAGCAGGCGGTCGAAAAGAGGCATGGGAATGCTGCCTCCGAGAGCGGGCATGATGACGAGGTCATCGCCGACGACACCGGCCAGAGTGCGCACGAGCGCCTGAGAGAAAGGGGCGTCAAGAGGCGCCCGGTAGGCGGGATATCCTCCCTCCCATTCCAGGCGGATCAGGCGGGGCGTATTCCGGCGCATCCCGTCATGGGGGACGTCCCGGACGATCGTCCAGCCGAAGTTCCGGATATGCGCTTCGACGAGGTCGCGGACGCGTTCGGGTGTTTGGTCGGCCACCATCCGGAAATCGACTGAGGCCGCCGCCTCGGTTGGAACGGCGTTAGCCGCTTTTTCCCGGACTCCACCGCTCGAAAGGCCGCGGACATTCAATGCGGGCCGCATGATGAGTTCCTCGAGTCGGGCATCTCCCCCCTCGCTCCAAGCCAGGGCGAATTCATGAAGAAGGCTCTCCTCAACGCGGGGAGCCTTATCGATCGCTTCCCTCTCGGACGCGGTCAGGGGGCGGACATCGTCATAATAACCGGGGATCAGGATTTTTCCCTGTGGATCTCTCATGGAAGAGAGAAGACCGGCAAGTTGGGCTGCAGGGTTGGGCGCCCAGTTGCCGTAGTGCCCGCTGTGGAGGGCGCGGTTCGGGCCGAAGACGGTCATTTCCAGCCCGCTAATGCCGCGGGCTCCGAAGACGATCTGAGGCCTCCGGGTCTGATGAACCGGGCCGTCGCAGAGAAGCATGGCGTCGGCCTGGAAAAGCTCCAGGTTTTCCTTGAGGATGGATTCAAGATGGGGAGATCCGATCTCCTCCTCGCCGTCGAAAAGAAGTTTGATGTTGACCGAAAGCGGAACGCCCTGGGCTTTGAGATTGTCGAGCGCCGCAAAAAAGGCCACGATGGTTCCCTTGTCGTCGCTCGCTCCGCGGGCATAGATCCGCCATTCGTCACCTTCCGTCCCCGCGGGGAGCTTCTCAAAAGGAACAACGGGAGCGCCGTCATCAAGTCGTCCCGATCGAAGAACCGGGATCCAGGGATCCGACGCCCAACGGGACGGGTCGACGGGCTGACCGTCGTAATGAGCATAAATCAGAAGCGTCCGTTCGGCGCCGGGAGATCGGATTTCCCCGTAAACGACCGGAGGAGCCTCAGCGAATTCGAGGAGCCGGGTTTCGATGCCCCGGCGGCGCATCATGTCGGCCAGATGCTCGGCGTTCCGCCGGATATTGGCCGCATCCGAAGCGACATTGGGAATCGCCAGGAATTCGGCCAGCTCGGCAAGAACGGGATCGACGCCCGGCGCGGCCCAAGGGGGTCCGGATGGCGAAGTCCTGCAGGCCGCAACAGTGCAGAGAAGTGCGCAAACGATGGCCGGGATGGCAAGAGACGCCGGCCGGCCCAATAATCTTCCGGGCTTGTTATTCATATCCGCCTCCCCGCCCATTCATAAGTCATACCGGCCCTGCTGTCAACCATCTCCTGTTGCCTGACCCGCAGTCCCCATTTTCCCCTAACGGCCGAGGAGAGCGTCTGCATCGCGCGATTCTCCGGCTTGACACGCGTTCATCATGCGGCATATGATTTTTTATGGCCGGGCCGGCGGACGACCCGGAAATGATGAAAAAGGGGATCGAAATGTCCGGACTAAGAAAAGGGGTCGGCGTCTCCGTGTGCCTGGCTGTCGCAGGAAGTGTTTTCCTGCACGCAGCGGTACAGATGACGCCGGAGCAGATTTCGGAAAGACCGGTCTGGGAAGCTTTTTTGACAAAAGCGAAAATCGTCGGAGCGGAAAATCTCGGCGAAGGAATCACGCGGCCGAAAAAGTTGACCCTGAAAAAAGACGGCCTTGAGAATTGCGGCGTCTGGAAAAGTCCTACAGGAGCGGGCAGCGGGACCTACGACAAATGGGAGTGCGAGATCGCCGCCTATCGGATGGACAAGCTTCTCGGATTGAACATGGTTCCTCCCACGGTCGAGAGAAGCTACCGCGGACGGAAAGGCTCCCTTCAGCTCTGGATCTTCCGCTGCACGAGCGAACTCGCCAGGGTTGAGAAAGACATCCCCTATCCCCCCGAAAAAGCCGAGCGCATAGCCAGAATGCAGTATCTCCAGAGAGCCTTCGACAGCCTGATCGGCAACGCCGACCGGACTCTTCAGAACCTGCTGTGGACCGAGGACTGGAGGCTGATCCTGATCGATCATTCGCGGACCTTCCGTTGCGGATCCATGCACGAAGAGCGTTTGATTTACGGAAAAAACGGACTGCGCGGGGATCTGCATTTTCACGAGCTTCCCCGGTCGTTCGTCGAACGTGTCCGAAATCTGACCTTTGAACGGATCCGGCAGGCCGTCGAGTTTTACGCGAATTATCGCGAAATCGAAGCCATCCTCAAGCGCAGGGACATCCTCATCGGCGAAATCGACGAGATGATCGCCGAACGCGGAGAAGCCGCCGTTCTTTATTAAAGGATCCTGTCGATTGGCGACCGCAGTTTGACAGGCCGGACACCGTATGTCAGGATGAATCGCCATGTGTGATTTTTGCTGCCACTCCGTCTGGTCGTTTGTGACCCCCTTTATCGGCGGAATCTGCAACTGCTCCCTCCCCGGCTGCCTGGCCATGAGGACGACCCTGTCCCACAAGACCCCGGTCATGTTCCGGTCGGAATACCTGGCCCGGGTGGACGACGGGAAATGCAACGGTTGCGGCGCCTGCGTCATGATCTGTCCGTTCGACGCCTTCCGGCCCCACGAGAAGAAAGCCAAGGCTCTCATCGACTGGAAAAAATGCTACGGTCGCGGCGCCTGCCGTTCCGCCTGTCCGCGCGATGCGATTGCGCTCGTCGACCGCGCATCCGTCCCGGAGGCGACCGCCCTGTGGCTTTGACCGGCCGGGGGGTCATCATGCCATGATATGGAAGCCGCTCCTGTCTTGACTAACGATTGGGCGCCTGTTTTTAGGGTAAAAAAGATGTGCCGGCCAAGCAACAAAATCAAGATGACGCTCGTCGTTCTGGCCGGAGGCGGAAGCCGGAGGATGGGGACCGACAAGACCCGGATTTCCGTTGCGGGCCGGACACTTCTCGATCATGTCCTGAACCAGGTCCGAGACCGATTCGGAGAGATTCTGATCTCCGTTTCCCCGGACAGCCCGTCCGAGGTCTCCGGGTTTCCATCCGTCCGCGATGAACGCAGCGGATTCGGACCCATGGAAGGCATCCGCCGCGGCCTCGAACGAGCCGCTCACGAAACGTGTTTTATCCTGGCCTGCGACATCCCCGACATCGATTTCGGCCTCGTCGAAAGGCTGTTGCGGAATTCCGGACACACGGACATCACCGTCCCCGTCTCACCGGACGGAACCGTCGAGCCTCTTTTCGGAGTTTACAAACAAAGAGTCTGGACGGAAGCGGAGAGGCTTTTATCACAAGGCCGGCGGAGTGTCCTGGCTCTTCACGACGCTCTCCGCACGATTCATATTCCGATAACGGCGGAAGAAAAACTCCTCAACCTGAACACCCTCGCGGACGTAAAACACTATTTATCCGCTCGATAATGCCCCGGCGGACATCTCTCGCCGTCGATTTGTCCTTGCTTGGCTTCGGCAAACCGGAGAATCGCTTGGCTCAGAGTTCGGAGAGTTCGATGACGTTCCAGTTTTCATCCACCCACAAGGCGATGACCGGAATGTTTTGAAACAACCCGCGGAGATATCGTACGGCGGCGGCCAGATGCCCCATCTGGTCGTCTTTGCAGGCCGGGTTGCCGCAACAGTCGTGGTGTCCGGCCAGGGCAATTCCGACGGAGGCATGGTTTTCCACCGAGATTTTCAGGCGATTGAGAATGGATTGAACCGCGACGGGATCGTCCCGTTCGGCCAGGATGCGATTCGGACCCGGCTCCGTGATGGAGTCGACGCAATCCGTTTGAAAACGCCGAAGGAGATAGGTCAAAACCGGCACCTGAACGCGGCCATCCATGCAATTGACGGCCGTACAGAAGGTTTTCATGTTCATTATTCCTTTGGTCCAATGATCAAAAGTTGATCATGAAACAACCGGAAGAGGAAGTCAACTCCCTCAAGTTTTGTGGGGATCGTGAAGACCGAGCGAGCGGGCCAGGAGGCGGATCGTCCCGTTCATGAGATGGGCCGCACCACGATAGAAGGATGTCGAGGCATGATCGATAACGGCCTTCGCGAACCGACCCGCCCACAGGAGGAGATGTTGAGAAAGAAAATCGGCCGCGCCCCCGGCCGCCCGGCCGCAGAGCCAGGCCAGGAAGAGAAGTTCAAAGCCGATGTGATCGTCCGGAACGGTGTTCTTGTCCGGAACTTCGAGACCGTGGCCGCGGTAGATCTCCCGGACTTCGAACGTCGTATCCTCGAACATCAAGCGGTCCTTTCCCCGATAGACGGACTCGAAAGGCGGGGCAAGAAGGCGTCCGCCCGCAAAGAGATCGACGTAATCCGCGGCGAGGTCCTTCCAGCCGCCCGAGGCGGCCGCCGTCAGCCCGTTTTTCATCATGGCCAGTCCGACCGCCGCATCACAATTCGCGGGAAGGGGCCAGTCATCGAGAAGTTCTTCCGAAGCCGTCCTTTCCAGGAATTCTTGGTCCGGCGGTTCCAGAAAAACCCGTGAGAGAAAAAGAAAAGCCGTCTCGAAGGAGGCGGCAAGTTCGGCATAAGACGGTTCGCGGTCTGAATCCGGAGTGCCGGTCATCGGCTGTAGGGTCCGACCGCGGAATAGAACAGAAGACGGCCCATCGTCTCGGCCATGATCGCCAAAGCCAGAGCGGCCGGGATCAACCGGCCGGACCAAGGAATTTTTTGAAATAATAAGGACAGCGAGACGGCCAGGCCTCCCAGCCCCAGTAGAGCGATCCGTAAAAAAAACACCGGTTGAAATGCGGGTGAAGGTGGTCTGAGAGAAGGTGTCTCACGCCATCCGAGAAGGCCGGCTCCAGGCGCGTACAGGACGGCGGTTGCGGCGGCGGCCGCAAAAAAAACGAGAGCGGCCGCAAGCCATCGGGGATCGGGCCGAATAAAATGCGCGGCCAGAGTTCCCGTCAGGGCCGCCGTCAGGACAAAGGAAAGCGGCGTATAGGGACTGTTCCAGGCCGGAACCGTGGGCAGCATATAAAGCCGGATCATTGAGAAAAGAAACAGAGTTCCGGCGACGGCGGCGAAACCGGCGACGGCGCGGGCCGCCGGAGCCCCGCCGTAACCCCGAAGTTCGAGACCGGCCAAAATCCCCAGCCCGCCCAAAAAAACAAGCTCGCTCAAGATTTCCCGGCTGAGCCAGGACGACCGGATGTTATTCAGGGCATTGACGGCTCGAAAGGGCCGGCCGAGATGGAAAAACGAAACGGCGGCGGCCGCGGCCAAAACGGCCGCGACGACTATCAGCAGCAAAAGGCGCGTGTTCCGCGTTGCGGTTTCGCCCGAGCGACCGGGAAAAAGATAGAGCGGCAGAACGGCGACGAGAAAAACGCCCGCGGCCGTCTGGCCGAGAACGGTGAAAACGGCAAGCGGCCATTCCCGGAGAAGCACTCAGACTTCCTCCCAGTTGATGACATCGACCGCCGCACCTTCGGCCCGGGCGCAGTCGCGATGGGGACGAATGACCAGGGCGGGTTCGGTCTGATCTTCTTCGGGAAGAGGGAAAATGCGGCCCGTCCCGCCGTACTTTTTTTTGAGGTCGTCGAAATCGCCGAAGTCAAGGGCGCGGCCGGGACAGGCCGCGACGCAGGCCGGCGGCTCTCCCGCATCGACGGCGTCGACACAGAAAGTGCACTTCGTCACAAGACCCGTGGCGGCGTCGAATCGCGTGGCCCCGTAAGGACAAGCCCATTCGCAATACCGGCAGCCGATACAGAGCGTCGTGTCGAGGAGGACAAGGCCGTCCGGTCTCTTTGTGATGGCCTTGGTCGGGCAGGAATCGGCACAGAGAGGATTCCGGCAGTGGTTGCAGGCCATCGAGATGTTGTAAGCCAAAACCCCGTGTTCCCAGGCCTTTCCCTTCGGGGTCCAGACGCCGCCGCCGACCTCGTAGACACGCCGCCAATGGATTCCGGCCTTGAGATCGTGACGGTCCTTGCAGGCGACCTGACAGGCCTTGCAGCCGCTGCAGGCCGCGGCGTCGAAAAAGAATCCCCATTGCTTGACGGCCGTCATGTCTTTTCCGCCTTTTCGACCTGGACCATGATCGTGTGCTGGGCGTTTCCGAAAGCCAGGGGTGTCCAGCGCTCTGAACTCAGAACGTTGACGGATCCGCGACGGTCGACGCCGTCCGGTCCGGGCGTCCACCAGGCGCCCTGGGGAATGGCCACGACGCCGGGCATGATCCGGGGGGTGATTCGGCAGGGCAGCACGACGGCTCCCCGATCGTTATAGACCCGGACCGGATCTCCGTTCGAAATCTTGCGCGGGGCCGCATCCAGAGGATTGATGAACAGGCGCTGGGGGAAGGCCTCCTCCAGCCAGTCCAAGTTCTCCATGGTGGAATGGACGCGCGAGAGATAGTGGTGGCCGACGGCCGACAACGGATATTTTTCCGCTTCGGGACCGAAGGGACTTTCCCATTCCTGAATATACTTGGGAACGGCCGGGATTTCGTCCGGTTGATTCATGTCGTGAAGGCGTTTCGAGAAGATCTCGATTTTCCCGGACGGCGTCGGCAGGGGATGCTTGACGGGGTCCTTCCGGAAAGCCTCGAAAGCGACGGCGGGCTTGGTGACGGGGACGGAGTAAACGCCGAGATTTTTCTCCTCGAACTCTTCCAGGCTCGGCAGGCCCGGAAACCGCGTTTTCCGGTAATAGTCCAAAGACCAGCGGATCCAGTCTTTTTCCGTCCGGCCCTCGGTGTAGGCTTCACCAAAACCCAGGCGCTCGGCGATCCCGGCGCAGATGGCATAGTCGCTTTTCGTCTCGAAGGGCGGATCGACGATCCGGGGCATCAGAATGACCTCGTCGCCGTATTTCCAACCGTCCTCAAGCCCCCAGGTTTCGAATTGGGTGCAAACCGGAAGGACGAGGTCGGCGAAACGGGCCGTCGGAGTCAGAAAATTGTCCTGGACGGCCAGGAATTCCACGCGGCTTTCGTCCTTCAGGATCTCGGCCGTCCGGTTGACGTTGCCGTGCTGGTTGACGATGGCGTTCGAGGCCACGGCATAAATGAGCTTGATGTCGGTCTCCAGACGCTCGGCGCCGCGAAGACCGTCCTCGGGGCCCATGCCTTTGCCGCGCAAAACCGCTTCGGTCCAGAGGTAGGACGGGATCATGGCCCGAACGGGGTTGCGCCCGGTCGGAAAAACCAGCCAGAACGGGCCGCCGTCGGGGGCCTGAAGCGCGATGCCGCTCGCCCATCCGCCGGAGATGCCGACGTTCCCCGTGATCGCGGCCAGAACACAACCGGCCCGGACGACCTGCTCGCCGTAGGCTCGCCGCTGCATCCCATAGCCCTGGTAGAGAACGCCCGGCTTGATCGTGGCGTATTCACGGGCGATGCGGGCGATGGTCGCCCGAGGTATCCCCGTCAGCGGCTCCGCCCAGTCGGGCGTCTTGGGAACGCCGTCGCGCGTCCCCAGGATGTAGTCCTTGTAACTTTCGGCGCCCTCCGCGCCTTCAGGCAGGGTTTCGGCATCGAAGCCGACGCAGTGGGTTTTGATGAACGCCGCGTCGACCAGATTTTCCTCGATCATGACATGGGCCATGGCCGACATCATGGCCGCATCCGTTCCCGGGCGGATCGGGATCCATTCGTCGGCCAGGGAGACGGCGCTCAGGGTCATGCGCGGATCGATGCAGACCGTCCGGGCTCCCTTTTCGCGCGCTTTCCTGAGAATGTACTCCGTGTTCGTTCCGTCGCGCATCTCGGCGGGGTTCCAGCCCCACATCAGGATGTAGCGCGAGTTCAGCCAGTCCTGGCGCTGGTTGCCGGTGACGGACGTTCCGTAAACATAGGGCGTCGCGGCGGAGATGCAGGCCCAGGAGTAACTGTTGTAAAACCCCAGGCAGCCGCCGAAAAGATTGAGGAGCCGCTGGGCCGTCTGGCGGCCGTTCGTCTGGTTGTAGCTTCCCGTCCCGTAGGGCACATAAAGGGCTTCGTTCCCATAAGCGTCCCGGATTCGCCGGAGTTCGGAGGCCATAAGGTCCAGCGTCTCGTCCCAGGACACCCGTTCGAATTTCCCCTCGCCGCGTTTGCCGATGCGGCGCAGGGGGTATTTAAGCCGGTCCGGATGATATTGGCGGCGCCGGTAGGCCCGGCCCCGGATGCAGGGTCTGAGTTGGGGATCGTCAACCCCGTCGTATGGCCTGTCGTCACCATCGATTCGGACAATGACGCCGTCTTTCACGGTGACCCGGAGAAGACAGCGCCCGCCGCAGTTGTGGGAGGGACAGCCGACCCGGATCATGCGTTCGGTCGAGGACCCGCCGACCGGGATCTCGGCGGAAGCGGGAACAAACAATCTCTTCGAAGCCGAGGCGCCTTTCACGGCGACCGCGGAGGAACCGACAAGGGCGCTCCAGCGGAGGAAACTCCGCCGGCTCATGGGGGCAAAATCAATGTGACGCTTCAAATCAAAAATTCCGCGGCCAGCGCGGCCGCTACCAGAGCGAGGGCGACCGCCGGGCTTTTGCGGACGGCCGGACGAAAAGCCTGTTTGCCCGGAGAAAGGATTTCGCATGCCGCAAAAGCCGGAACGGCGCCCGCAATCCCTGCGGCAAGAACAAAAACCGGGATTGAAAGAGTCGAATCGGAAATGTTGGCGAATCCCCACCACCGGCCCTCGGCCAGGGCCAGCCCGGCATAAAACAACCGCCAGGAAAGGGACACCGCAACGAAAGCGGAAAACGGCAGGGAAAAGCGACGATTCCCGGCCACCGCGGTGATACCGGCGAAAGCCAGGGATTGGAGGAGGATGGCCCGGGCCGGGTTGACGACCGCAAAGACATCGACGGCGGGAATCAGCAGGCCGCCGAGCTTCACGGAGGCGGCCGCCGCCCCGCAGATCAGAATCGCCTGCAGGCGGCCGGTCTCACGCCAGGCCCGCATCATGAGGGCCGCGCCGATCGGAAACATGATGAGAGCGGGCAGTCCCGGGATGCGGGCCATATGCAGGACATGACCGAAGGTCGCCTCGAAAAGACCCCAGGCACCGCCCCAGAAAAGAGCGGGCCAGATCAACGCATTCCGTTCCGGATGTTCATCTTTCATGATCATCCCTTTTCCGCAGGCTTTCCGATCCCGGGTGGTTCATCACCGCCGAACCGAAAAAATGCAGCCGTCTTCCCGAAGGCTCAACCGACCTGGGTAGTCAGGAAGATGGGAAGGGTCATGTGGCCGATCTGATCCTGGACCTCTTCAATCTCGTCGACATGCTGGTCCTCATCCTTGAGGATGTCTTCCAGGATGCCGCGCGTGGCAAAATCCCCGACGTCTCCGGCCAGCTTGATGGCCTTGTTGTAAGCTTTGATGGCGTCGAACTCGGAGGCCCGGTCGCTGGCGAACATCTTCTCGATATCGGACCCGATATGGAGCTTTTTGAGTTCGCTGACGATCGGAATGCCTTCGAGGAATAGGATGCGGCCGATGAGCTTTTCGGCATGCTTCATCTCGTCGATGGCCCGTTTTTCGATGACCTTGTGAAGCTTGCCGTAACCCCATCCTTCACACATTTCTGAATGGACCATGTACTGATTGATGGCCGTCAGCTCGTCCGCAAGAAGAGAGTTCAAAACCTCGATGAGCTTCTTATCGCCTTTCATGAATACCTCCTGCATGAATCATTTGCGTTGACGGTATTTTAGCCGTTCGGACGGGACATGTAAAGTGCCCGCCAAGTTCGAATTCTTTTGTCAGAAACGAATTTTTTCTGTATGATGGCGTTTCTGATATTTCCAGCGGGACGTGACGCCATGAAAACGACATCCCCGGCTTCGGCCGCCTCTCCCGAAACCGCAAACGGCCTGCGGCGAACGCTGGGCCTTTTCCCTCTGACCAATATCGTCGTGGCCAACATGATCGGCGCCGGGATCTTCACGACTTCCGGACTCCTGATGAGGGATCTCCGGGATCCCGGCTTGATGCTTCTTCTCTGGGCCGTCGGCGGACTGATCGCCCTCTGCGGCGCTTTGAGCTACGGCGAACTCGGCGCGGCTCTCCCCCACGCCGGCGGCGAATATGCCTTTCTATCGAGAATCTATCATCCGCTCCCCGGATTTCTGAGCGGCTGGGTTTCCTTCTTCGTCGGCTTTTCGGCTCCCATCGCCGCCTCGGCCATCGGATTCACGGAATACCTCGTCCGGGCCTTTCCCGGGCTGCTGCCCGAAGGGACGGTCTCTTTGGTTGGGAAAAAAGCCCTGGCCATCGCCGTCATTCTCGCCTTCACGCTCCTCCACACCCGGGGATTGGAACTCGGCACGCGCGTCCAGAACTTCCTGACCATTCTCAAAGTCGCTCTGGTCGTCGGTCTGGTCGCCGGCGGATTCGCTCTTGGTAAGGGAAGTCTGACGCATTTGACCACAGGACCGGGGCCGGGCACGGGCTTTGCCGCCTGGAAGACGGCCGGGCTGTCCCTGATGTGGATCCTCTTCGCCTATTCCGGCTGGAACGCCTCGGCCTACCTCGGATCCGAAGCCAAAAATCCCGCCCGCAACCTCCCCCGCTCGCTTCTGCTGGGAACGGGGCTTGTGACGCTTCTCTATCTCTCGCTCAATCTCTTTTATGTTTATGCCGTGCCGCCCGGTGAGATGGAAGGCGTCATCTCCATCGCGGCGCTGGCCGCGGGAAGTCTTTTCGGTCCGGCGGTTGAAACCGTGATCGCCGTCTTTGTCTCCTTCGCTTTGTTCTCGTCGCTGAGCGCCTTCATCATTCTCGGACCCCGGGTCTATTACGCCATGGCCCGGGACGGCCACTTCTTCAAGTCTCTGGCCGTCGTTCATCCCAAGTTCGGCGTCCCGGCCCGGGCCATCCTTCTTCAGGGAGCGATCGCCTCGATCATGGTCCTTCTGGGAACCTTCGATCAGCTTTTAACCTACATGGGTTTCTCGCTCGGCCTCTTTCCCCTTCTTGCGGTGTGGGGTGTCTTCAAGTTGAGAAGGAAGGGCCACCGCCTGTTGAAATTCCCCCTGTTTCCCCTGGCTCCCGTCATCTATCTGACCGCCGGTGCCGCCGTTCTCATTCTGTCCTATTTCGAAAGGCCCTTCGAATCCTCGCTGGCCGTTCTGACGGTCCTGTTGGGCGTCCCGGTTTATCTGTTTTTCCGTAAATCCCGTTCCCGAAAGGATCTTTCATCAAGCCCCTGACTGTGATATAAAAGGAAAGGATTTCCCCCGGAGGTTGACATGACTGAAAAAAGGAAAGTTCTCGTCATCGACGACGACCCCGCCATCAATGAATCCGTAAAGGCCATTCTGGACGGAAACGGCTACACGACGGAAACCGCAATCAGCGGCAAGGAAGGTCTGGAAAAATTCCGGGTCATGAAGCCGGACATTGTCCTCTGCGACATGATGATGGAGGACGTGGATGCCGGAGCCAAGGTGGCCAAGGTCCTCAAGGACGAGCGTCCGGATGTCCCGGTCTACCTCCTGAGCACGATCGGAGATGCCACGGCCCGAAACATCAATCCGGCCGATCTCGGATTCAACGGCGTTTTTCAGAAGCCCGTCAACTTCGACGTCCTTCTCTCGGTCCTGGCCAAGGCGCTCCCGAAATCCTGAATTCCGGCGCCGGACTTCATGAATCCAAGTCCCGCCGAGGTTTTTGTCCGGAACCCGGACCTTGAGGCCTTCCGGAAAACGCTCGTTTCATTCAACGGCGATTTTCCCTTTGAAACCGAGGACATGATCCGGCTGGGCGAAGCTTATCTCAAGCGTTACCCCGAACGCTTCCACGACAGAGACATGGCCGCCGTCCATATCGGATATGCTCTGGTCCGAATCTGTGTCATTGAAAAGATGGTCCGGAGTTTCCCGGCGGAAAAGCGGGATCTGCTCCGTGCGGCTTTTCAGGAAATCGCCCGAATTCCCGCCGCCATCGCCGAAATCGCCGCCCGCTCCGGCCTCCGGGAAGCGGAGCGCGATGCCGCCAAACTGGCCTCCGAACTCGACAGCATCAAAGCGTCCGTCGAGGAGATTCCGAAGGGCATGATCAAGGAGCGGTTCATGGGCGGCATCAGCGCCCTCTATAATATCCTGTACCTCGTGCGCTTCCACCTCGCCAAACTCACCCTCTCCTCATGATATTTAATCAGGGGCAGCCCGAGGCATCTGCAGCGACCATGTTCGGGTTCATCCTGATCTCTTCATTAAAATGCCGCAGAGCTTCCTATTTAAAGCCGGCATTTTAACCCTTCAGGCGATCCGATTCGGCCACATCTGCCTCGTTGCGAAGGGTTCGCAGTACTGAAGAGTACAGCTTCACCCTCCGCGCCTTGCATCTGCAGCCGCCTCAAATCGTGAATAGATCATGATGGCCTTTACGAGGCGTTTCGGGAGGGAACCCTGGTTTTGGGCGCCGAGGATGTCTGAGCTTGAACCGGCCATCGGATAAGCGGTCTGATGTGTTAGATATCCTGAAGACTCACGCTCAAATGTGCGAGTTCCGCAGGCGCCTCCCGGAACGGTGAGTAAACGGCGTGAAAAACCCGGTTTTGCTTTACAAATCCTCCTTTCTATGTTTAAAATACCTCTCAAGCCGATAATCCCGTTCTCCCTTTTCGGCGGAGAACACTCCGGATTTCGGCATGAGCGTCCGGGATGAGTGCCGGAAAGCCATTATTTGTAACAGTTTCAAACTTCCCACCGGACGAAATCACAGAGGAGCATGCGGCATGACCTACAAACCGGGCGTATGCAACTTCTGCGGCACGGGCTGCGGACACAACCTCAGAGTTGAAAACGGGTCCATCACGGGGGTTTTCGCCTCCCCCGGGCATCCCGTCGGCAAGGGCCGGCTGTGTGTCCGAGGCTGGCATATCCATGAACTTCTGGGGACAAAGGAGCGCATTCTCCATCCTCTTGTCCGGAGAAACGGACATTTCGAGAAGGTCCCGCTCTCCGAAGCCCTGGATCTGGTCGCCGACCGCCTGGGCGGCTTCGCCGGATCCGAAGCGGCCTTCTGGGCGTCTCCCCGCGCTTCGAACGAGGACATCTATTCCCTGGTCAAGCTGGCCCGTTCCGTCCTCGGCTCGAACAACATCTCCCTCCTTTCGGACGACGGCCACCGCGAGGCGGTCGACGTTCTGGGTGGAAGCTGCGGAATCCCAGCAATGCCGGGCTCGCTGGCCGACATCGCCAAGGCCGACTTTCTCCTTGTCGCAGGCGCGGACATCACACGCCAGAACCCGATTGTCGGGAGCGATCTTCATCTGGCCGCACTTCAGGGCGCGGACCTCGTGACGATCGGGGCCAGGCGGACCCAAATTGCGGAACTCAGCCGCACCCACATACAGAACAAACCCGGTACAATCGCCCTCGTTCTGGCTGCCATGGCCAAGACGCTCATCGAGGACGGCCGGGCCGCCCGGGAGTTCGCCGACAACCGCAATTCGGGTTTCGAGGCCTTCGCCGAATCGCTCCGGGGCCTGAACATGCCCGATATCGAACGTCTGACCGGATTGAGTTCCGATGACATTCGCGGCGTCGCCCTCCGGCTGGCCGGAGCGAAGCGGGCCATGGCTTTCTTCTCTTCGGGGATTTCCGGCCTCGACCGCGACACGATCGCCGTGCTCCACAACCTGTTTCTTCTCTCCGGACATGCCGGCCGGGAAGGCTGCGGCATCAATCCCATCACGGGCATCTGCAATATCGTCGGCGGCTACGATATGGGCGCCGTTCACGACCTCTGGCCGGGTTATGCCCCGGTCGGGGATGCCGCGGCCGCGGAGCGCCTGAAAACCGTCTGGGAGAAAGCGCCGACAACGACCGCCGGATTCGAAGTCAACGCCTTACTGGCCGATCCCGAAAAAAAGCTGAAAGCCCTCGTGGTCATGGATCACGATGAAGACACCGGCCGTTTCGCCGAACGGATCCGCAGCCTCGATTTCGTCGTCTATACAGGAGCCTACGCCAATCCGTTCCTGGAATCGGCCCATGTCGTCCTTCCCGCAGCCTCTTATGTCGAAACAGACGGCACCTTCACCAACACTGAACGGAGAATCCAGCTCAGCCGGGCCAAAGCCGAGGCTCCGCCGGACGCGCTGCCGGCCTGGCGGATCTTCAGCGAAATCGCGGCCCGGCGAAAACAGGACTGGGGCTTCCGGTCGCCGGAGAATGTGATGCGGGAGATTGCCAAAGTCGTCCCGGCCTATTCCGGAGTCACCTATGCGAAACTCGAAAAAGATTTCGGGATTCAGTGGCAAGGCGCCGGAGCCGGGACTCCGGCTTTCGCCCCGATTTCCGGTGCTTTTCAAGTCCCGGAAACAAGCGAGGAGTATCCCTTCCTTCTTCTGACGGGTGAGGCCAATCACTTCTGGCATCGGAACACCATCATGCGCAGAACCCAGATTCCCATGCGAGAGTACAACGCCCTCCTTCTTCTTTATCCCAACGGGTTCGTTGAAATCGCCGAAGAGGACGCCAAACGCCTCGGGCTCCGGGAAAGAACCCCGGTCTCCCTGACATCCGCCGAAGGCGCTCTGACCTCGTTCACCCGAATCTCCAAAGCCCTGAAACCGGGAGCGGCTTACGTCCCCTATTTTCTCCATGAGACGATCGCCCGGCTTCTGCCCTCCGCATGGGGATCGTCCTCCCGGGGAGAGGACGCCGCCGTTCCGATCCGGATCGAAAAGGTGTGACCATGAACATCCTCGAGAAAAAAAAGGTTCCCGAATTCATGGCGGCGCTGGCCGCGGACTATGACCTATACGGTCCGATCGTTCATCCCGATTCGAAAGACGTCCTCTTCGACAGGGCGGCCGACCCCGGGGACATCGCCCTCCAGGCCCCCATTCCTTACAACCCGGCCAAGATCCCCTTTTTCCCCCAGCGCGAATCGATCCTCGGCTATACCTATGATCGCTCGACCGGAGATGTGCGGATCGCGCCGGCCGATCTTGTCCGGCCCAAAGCCCTGGTCGGCATCCGTTCCTGCGATTTGACCGGGCTTCTCTGTCTCGACCGGTTCTTTCTCGGACAGGAGTTCGTCGATGACGTCTTCAGGGACCACCGCCGCAAAACCTTCATCGTCGCCAACACCTGTGTCCGGCCCTTTCCCCAGTGCTTCTGCGTCTGCACGGACAGCGGCCCCTCGGCCCGGGAGGGCTTCGACATCAACCTCACGGAAGCCGGAGATGTCTATCTCGTGGAAGCCGGCAGCGAAAAGGGCGAGGCTCTTGTCCGGAAGCTCGAACTTCCGGCCGCGGATGAGGCCCAGACGGCCCTCAAAGATAAAATCGTCGACGGATCCATCGCCCTCTTCGACGAGGTTTCCCGGGAAAACAAAGCCTGGATCTCCCGGGCGACCAACCGTCTGACGACGGGCTTCATCCGAAACGAGGTCTGGGAATACATCGGAAAACAGTGCTTCGAGTGCGGCGCCTGCGCGTTCACCTGTCCATCCTGTTCCTGTTTCAACATCGAGGATCTCAACGGGCCTGACGGGACGACGGACCGCTGCCGGACCTGGGATTCCTGCTCCTTCGAGGGATATACGAAAATGGCCGGCGATCACAACCCCCGCCGCCCGGTCGAGGACCGCCGCAACAAGCGTTTCTTCTGCAAGCTGTCCTATTCCCAGTCCCGGAAATACCTCCGCCCCGGCTGTGTCGGCTGCGGGCGGTGCGTCCGCGTCTGTCCCGGCGACATCGGCCTGCCCACGGTCGTGACGGCCATCCGGCGGGAGATCACGGAGTAAACGCCCATGAATGCCAAAACAGAAACCGCCATCGTCACCGTCCCAGAAATCGCCGTCGTCGATGAAATCAAGGACGAGATCGACGAGGTCAAGACCTTCTATTTCCGGTTCGTCGACGAGGCCGCCGGCCGGAACTTCCGCATCCGGTCCGGCCAGTTCATCATGTGCACCGTGTTCGGAGCCGGGGAGTTCGCCGTATCCCTGCCTTTCAGCCCCGAAAACGACCGCCTCCACCTCTCGGTCCGAAGCGTCGGCAAGGTCACCCGCGCCCTCCACGATCTCAAACCCGGCGACAAGATCGGAATCCGCGGTCCCTTCGGCAACGGCTTCCCGTTCGAGGAGATCAAAGGAAAAAACATCATCTACGTCGCCGGCGGCATCGGCCTCATCCCCCTTCGCTCCTCCATCGTCCACGTTCTGCAGCACCGGGACGAGTTCGGCCGGATCCTTCTCCTTTACGGCGCCCGAACGTCAAAAGACCTGATGTATACCTATATGATCGACAAATGGCTGAAGACGGACGGATTCGAAACTCACATCGCCATCGACAATCCCGAGCCCGGCTGGACCAAGCACGTCGGCTTCGTCAACACCCTCGTCGAGAGAGCCGGCATTCCCGTCAAGGACACCGTCGCCTTTGTCTGCGGCCCCCCGGTCATGTTCAATGCCGTGATCCGGGATCTTCTGAAACGGGGACTGAAAGATGCGCACATCATCTCGACGCTCGAACGTCACATGAAGTGCGGCATCGGCAAATGCCAGCACTGCGCCATCGGCCGAACCCTGGTCTGCACGGACGGCCCGGTTTACACCTACAAACAGATCAAAACGCTGGGGGAACAGATATGAGCCCGAATGCAACCCTCACGCCCTATCTCTTCGCCGCCTTCGGCATCCTGGCCGTTTCGGCCGGGATCGCTCCGTTTCTCGCAAAAAACAAACGCCTGGCCGGAATCGTGAATTTCCTGGCCGCGGCCGCCTCCGGCGGCCTGATCGTGACGGCGGGGTTGAAAGCCGTCGGCGGAGCCTCGGCCGGTATCGAAACCGTCCGTCTCGGACCGCTGGCGCTGCCCTTCCTCATCGACGGCTTTTCCGGACTCTTCCTGATCGTCATCGGTGTCATGGCGGCCCTGAGCGCCCTCTATTCGATCCGCTACATGGAACACTACGAAGACTACGGGGCGGGCGGCTATTATGCCGCCTTTCCGCTCTTTATTCTGGGCATGGCCGCCCTGGTGACGGTGGACGATCTCTCCACGGGGTTCACGATCGCCTGGCAGATCATGACCCTGGCCTCTTTCTTCCTGATCCGCTACGAACACCGAAAAAAAGAAAACGTCAAGATCGCCGTGACTTACCTCGTCCTCATGGAAATCTCCTGGCTTCTCGTCGTCGCCGGGGCCTGGTTCGTCAACGGCTACCGGTTCGGGGAGGACACTCACGCCATCATGGCCAAAATGGGCGGGACGTCTCCGGGATCGCTGGCCGCCTTCGCCGCCTTTCTGCTTGTCGGCTTCGGCATCAAAGCGGGCGTTTGGCCCCTTGGCCGGCTCTGGCTTCCCGGGGCCCATTCCGTGGCTCCGTCTCCGGTGAGCGCGCTCCTGAGCGGCGTGATGCTGAAGACGGGCGTCTATGGCCTGATGCGGACGTTTCTTTTCATGGCCCCGAAGGCGGAAGAGAATTTCGACATCCGCGCCTGGGGAATCGGCATCGCCGCCCTCGGCACGATCACCCTTTTCATCGGCACCGTCCAATCCGTCAAACAGAGCGACGCCAAGAGGCTGCTGGCCTTCAGCTCCATCGGCCAGATCGGCTACATCGTCCTGGCCTCGGGCCTCGTGCTTGTTCTTGCTCCTTCGACCGACGCGGCGGCACAATATTTGGCCGTCATCGTCGCGGTCGGCGCGATGTATCACATCGTCAATCACGCCGTGTTCAAGGGCCTTCTGTTCATGACGGGCGGAAGCCTCCTTTATGCCACGGGAACGAAAGATCTCAACCGGCTCGGCGGTCTGATCACGCTCATGCCTCTCACCGCCGTCCTGGCCGGGATCGCCTCCCTCTCAATCTCGGGCATGCCGCCCACAAGCGGTTTCGCCAGCAAATGGTCGATCATCTCAAGTTCCCTTCTGGCCGGCCGGAGCGACGCGGCTCTGCTGTTTTTCGGGATTGTCGCCCTCTTTACGAGTGCGGTGACCCTGGCCTGTTATGTCAAATTCTTCGGCATGGCCTTCACATCCTCGGGGACGGAATGGACGGTCAAAAAGACGGTCCGGGAGGTCCCGGCGGCCATGCTGATTCCCAAAATCCTGCTCGCCGCCATCTGCGTGATTCAGGGACTGTTTCCTCTTCTCTTTTACGGCCTGTTCGGCCGGGTCTTCGCCGCATCCAAGGGATTCATCGCCGAAAACTCCTTATCCGTCATGGCCGGGGACGGCATTCTCCGTCTTTCTCTCTCGGGCATCCGGTTGAGATATCCGCCCTCCCTGCCCCCTGGGGAAATCGCGGCCGCTCTGAGCCCTCTCATTCTCTTCGCCGTCTTTCTTGGTGCCCTGATTCTGGCCTTCCTCCTGAAACGTGCGGGGGGAGCCAAGGATGTTCCGGCTCAGACATGGCTCTGCGGCTACAAGGAACCTGAAAACATCAATCGCTACGTGGACAAGAGCATGTTCGCAGCCTTCAAGAAGCTGTTCCGCTGGACCGGAGGCGAACCGCAGGATCATGAAACTCTTCCGGTCGACCATCGAGGAGAACCATCATGCTGACGCCGGACACCTTGAAAAAAACGCTGGAGACGGAGTTCGGCACGTCCGGACTGACCGTCGACATTCCTCTTCCCCACCGCGTCTATCTCGACATCCCGAGAGAGCACCTCCGGGCCGCCGCGGCGCGGCTCATCGGACTTGGAGCAAGATACATGGTCGGGTTCGGCGCGGACAGCATCGAACGCGACGGTACGCTCCCCCTGATCCACACTTTCGCTTTCGACCGGGACGGAATCCTGGCGGCCCTCCGGACATCGGCCCCCGCGAACGATCCCGTGTTCGACTCCATCACCCCGGACATCCCCAATGCGGGCTGGACGGAGCGGGAATGCGCCGACCTTCTCGGCATGACTTTCAAAGGCCATCCGAAACCGAAACGCCTGATCCTGGCCGACGACTGGCCGGAGGGCATTTATCCGCTGCGCAAGGACGTGCCCCACAATCTGGTCCCGCCCGCAGCCGAGGACGTCGCCTACCAACTGGACGAAGCTCCACCCGGAACGACGGTCGTTCCCGTGGGGCCCTTTCACGCGAGTCTTCATGAACCGGCCCATTTTGCGGTTTACGTCGACGGCGAAACCATCAAGGGCTGCGACTATCGCGGATTCATGACTCACCGCGGCATCGAAAAACTCTGCCAGACGCAGGTCAGTTACAACGAAATTCCCTTTGTGGCCGAACGCATCTGCGGCATTTGCGGTTCCGTCCATGCCGCGGCCTACGCCCAGGCCGTCGAGGAAGCCGCCGGACTCAAGATTTCCCGGCGGGCCGAATTCATCCGGACCATCCTGCTGGAGATCGAGCGGCTGCATTCCCACCTCCTCTGGCTCGGCGTCGCCGGCCATCTCATCGGTTTCGACACGCTGTTCATGCAGGCCTGGCGGATCCGGGAGCGCATCATGTGGCTTTCGGAGCGCATCACCGGCAACCGCAAAACCTACGGCATGATCGTGATCGGCGGCGTCCGCCGGGATATCACCCCGGAGATCGGAAGAGAACTCCGCGAAACCCTCGAAACCGTCGAAAAGGAGGTCCTCGAAGTCAAGGCGGCGGTTCTGAAAGACACGTCCATTCACAAGAGAACCAAGGGCGTCGGGTTTCTTACGGAAGAGCAGACCCGCCGCTGGAGTCTGATCGGGCCGGTCGCCCGGGCCCGCGGCGTGGACATCGACGCCCGCCGCGACCATCCCTACGCGGCTTATGACGCGGTCGAATTCGCTGTTCCCGTCATGGACAGCGGCGATGTCTGGGGCACGGTCGTCGTCCGGATCCTCGAAGTCTTCGAATCCGTGAAGATCATCCGGCAGGCCCTGGACACCATGCCGAACGACGGCCCTCTGCTCACCGAATTCTCCGAAATCCTCCCTCCTCTTCGGCACGGCATGTCGACCGTCGAGGCGCCCCGCGGCGAATCCGTCCACTACGTTATCACGGGCGAGGAGAACCGGCCCGAGCGCTGGAAGGTCCGGGCGCCGACCTACGCCAATCTTCAGGGCGTCCCCGACATGCTGCTCAACAACCAGTTCGCCGATTTTCCCATTATCCTGGGCAGCATCGATCCCTGTTTTTCCTGCACCGATCGCGTCGTCGTCATCGACATGAAGAAGAAGTCCCGGACAATTCTGGACCCAAGCGGCCTCGAAAAACTCGCGAGACGGCCGCGGAGCCGGAGGAGATGATCATGGACATCGTCTATGTCTTCGTCAATGTCGCCGTGTTCCTCCTGTTCGCGCCGCTGTTTCAGGGAGTGACCCGGAAAATCACGGCCAAAATCCAGTCGCGGCAGGGCCCTCCGCTCCTGCAGCCCTATTTCGACCTCATCAAGCTTCTCGGCAAGGAGCGCATGAACTCAGCCCGGAACTGGGCTTTTTCGCTGGCTCCTCTGGGCGCCTTCGCGGCCGTTCTGACCGTCGCCGCCATGATCCCCCTCGGAGGCAAGGCCAACTTCCTGACGCAGCGCACCGACATTATCTCGCTCATCTACATGCTCGTCCTGGGCGGGGTCTGTGTTCTGCTCGGCGCCCTGGCCAGCCGCAACACCTTCGCTCTGATCGGGGCCAGCCGGGAGATGGCGACTATGATCATGATCGAACCGGTGCTGGCCATGACGCTCATTCTGGGGGCGGTCAAATCCGGAGGCCTCAAGCTGAGCGCCGCCATGGCCCCGCTGGGAAGCGCCGGCTACGGGATCTCCGCCGTTCTCATGCTGTCCGTCTACCTCCTGGCTCTCCAGGCCTTCGTGGGCCGCCAGCCCTTCGACATCGCCGAGGCGGAGGTGGAAATTCTGGAAGGACCCTTCATCGAGTACAGCGGGGCTTTCTACGGTCTGTTCAAGTACGCCATGATGATGAAGCAGATGTTTTACGCCTTCCTTTTCGTGAGCGTCTTCGTGCCGCTTCCCGCGACGGGTTTCGGGCCGGCCGACATTCTCATTCAGCTCCTGGGAATCCTCGTCGTCTTTGTCCTGATCGCAATCATCGGCGCGACGAACCCCAGATTCCGCATCGACCAGGCGGTAAAATTTTACGCCGGATTGATCGCCGTCGCCCTCGTCGCCGCCGGTCTGGCCGTCAAGGGCTTCTAGCCGAGGCAAAGGAGAAGATCATGTGGCTTATGAGCAAGATCAAACAGGTCCTCCTGGTTCTCAAGCCGGGCGTCGTTACCTTGAAATATCCCTTCGAACCCCGTCCCGCCCCGGAGGACTTCCGGGGTGCCCCGGCCTGGGACCATACGAAATGTGTCGGCTGCGGCGGCTGCGCCGACCACTGCCCGGCCCGAACGATCATGGTCCGCGACATCTGTCAGGACATCCGCGTTCTCCTCTATGACGGATCGCGCTGCATGTACTGCGGGCGCTGCGCCGATGTCTGTCCCGAAGACGCCATCGCCATGACCGAACAATTCGAGCTGGCCACGAATGACCGGGAGGACATCACCCAGAACCTCGAACTCTTCATGCTGACCTGCCGGAGATGCGGCCGGTGTTACGATATGGAGATCACGAATCTCATCGACCGGCTCGACCTCAAGGGATTCCGCTACGACAGCCTCCAGGCCCGGACCGTCCTGCGCCGGACATCGGAACAGTTCGAGCCCCGGATCCTTCGCGAGACCGAATCCTTCCAACGTCCCCATAAGCTCGGAGAATGACATGCTGGCCAAGTTATCGAAAAAATTCTTTCCCAAATCCCTCTGGGTCTATCACTGCAACAGCGGCGCCTGCAACGGCTGCGACATTGAAATCCTGAATGTCCTGACGCCCTACTACGACGTCGAGCGCTTCGGGATCCGGCTCGTCGGCTCGCCGCGGCACGCCGACGTCATGCTGCTGTCCGGTTCGGTCACGCGTCCGACGCTGCCCCTGGTCCGCAGGGCTCATGCGGCCATCCCCGCCCCGAAAATCGTCTTCGGCATCGGCTCCTGCGCGGTCGGAGGCGGTTGCTGGTTCGACACGTACAATGTCACCGGCGGCGGGGCCCAGGCCGTGCCCGTCGACTTCTATGTCCCCGGTTGCCCTCCCCGGCCTGAGGCCATCATTTACGGCGTGGCCCTGGCGCTCGGCCTGGTCGACAAGAAGGCGGCGCCCGTCGAACTCAAGCAGGTCGAATTCCCCATCGACGCCTACGAGCGCAGCAAGGCCTGGGAGGACCGGAACGTCATTTACCAGCTTCTCAAGGACTAAGGATCCACCGGAGGAATGCTCATGGCCAAGAAAATTCTTCTCATCGACGACGACAAAGACCTCGTCGAAAGCCTCGGCCAGGCCCTGAAAGCGAACGGCTACGAGGTCGTGACGGCGCTCAGCGGCTCAGCCGGCCTGAAAACGCTTCTCGCGGAAAAACCCGACCTCCTCATCCTGGACGTCATGATGGAAACCGACACGGCCGGCTTCGAAGCGGCCGCCCAGATCCGGAGCGACAGGGAAAGCTCGCGCTATCGGGAATTCCGTAACATTCCGATTATTCTGCTGACGGCCATTAACCAGGTCACGAACAACCGCTTCTCGCTCGACGACTCCAAAAACTTCCTTCCCGGCATCGACGATTTTCTGACGAAGCCGGTGGATATCGACGATCTTCTGGCAAAAATCGAGGCCGCCCTGAATTGATCAAGTTTCTCAACCGGTCCGACATCCGCCTCAAGCTGATCGTCGGGCTTCTGTCCATCGTTCTTCTGACGGGCGCCCTGTCCATTCTCGTCGGCGTCCGGATCATCGATCGGAACGTCATCCGCGAGGCCCAGGATTCGGTTGAAAGCAGCCTGGCCGCGACGGAATTCCTTTACCGGGAGGAAATCGCCAAGCGCGCCCGCATCGTGAACTATCTGTCCAAGACTTCTGAAATCGTCCAGGCGGTGGCGAGGGGGGACCGCGAATTCCTCTTCACCAAACTCGAACAGATCAAGAAGGAATTCGAATTCGACATCGTCAACCTCGTCGACGCCGGGGGCCAGGTGCTTGTCCGGGCCAATAACTTCGAGGAATACGGCGACAGCATCGCCCATTACAGCTACGTCAAGTGGGTGCTCGAAAACCGGGAACCGGTTTTCGGAACGGGTGTCCTCGAAAACGAGGACATCCGGCGGGAAGGTCCGATGCTGGCCGCCCGAACCCTGATCCCTGTGATCCCGACACCCCATGCGCAGCCGCGGGACGTCCTGGTCGAGGACCGGGCCCTGGTCATCAAGCTGGTCGCGCCCGTCATGTCCGGCCGCAGGATGATCGGCATCCTCTACGCGGCGATCGTTCTCAACAACAACGAGACGTTCATCGACCGGTTCAAAAACCTCGTCTTCCGGGACGAGGAATTCAACGACAAAGAAGTCGGGACGACGACGATTTTTCTGGGCGACGTCCGCGTGGCCACGAACGTCAAGGACCGCGACGGCCGGAGAGCCATCGGCACCCAGGTCTCGGAGGAGGTCTTTCGGGAAGTCTTCGAGGAAGGGCGGACGTTCGTCGGGAAAGCCTTCGTCGTCGATGCCTGGTATCTTTCGGGATACACCCCCATCTACGACATTCACGACCGGAGAATCGGAATCCTCTACGCCGGAATTCTCGAGGATAAATTCAACGCCATCCTCCGCGAAACAACCGTCTCGTTTCTTCAGGTCATCGCCCTGACGACGATCCTGGCTCTGGCCGTGGCCGTCTATCTCATCGGCGCCGCCACGCGCCCGGTCAAACGCATCATCACCGCCTCGGCCGAGATCGCCCGGGGCAATTACGCAAAAATCGAGATCCGGCCCGGAGACGACCAGGACATCCGGAACATCGGCACGGCCTTCAACAAGATGACCGAGGCCATCGAGGAACGCGACCGTTGGCTCAAGAATCTGGCGGAAACATCGATCCTCAAGTCCGAGAAGCTGGCCTCCATCGGCCGCCTGGCATCGGGGATCGCCCACGAGATCAACAATCCCCTGACGGGAGTCTTGACTTACAGCTGCCTTCTCCTCGAAGAGCTCAGAGGCACGCCTCACGAGGACGACCTCAAGGTCATTCAGGACGAGACGCTGCGCTGCCGGACCATCGTCCGCGGCCTTCTGGATTTCGCCAGGGACAGCCGGCCGGAAAAAATCGACGTCGACATCAACGCCCTGATCGACGCCTCCCTGCGCATTATCGAAAAAAACGTCAGCTTTCAGAATATCACCATCGTCAGGGACTACGACCGGTCGCTGCCCCTGATCAGCGTCGACACCGGGCAGATCCGGTCGGTCATCAACAATTTGGCCGTGAACGCCGCCGATGCCATGCCCGACGGCGGCCGCCTGATGATTACCACCCACAGGGATCCCTCGGGAGACGAGATCGTCATCAAGTTCGCCGATACGGGCGTCGGCATCAGCGAAGAGAACATGAAAAAACTCTTCGAGCCGTTTTTCACCACCAAGGACAAGGGCAAGGGGACGGGGCTCGGACTGGCCGTGACCTACGGCGTCATCCAGCGCCACAACGGGTCGATCTCCGTTCGCAGCAAGGTCGGCGAGGGTACGGAATTCACCATCCGGCTTCCCCGCAGGGAAGCCGGTCCCGATCCGAACCCCTGGGAGAGCGCCAAGGAGGAATCATGAGCGCCAAGCTTCTCTTCATCGATGACGAGGACATCGTCCTCCGGAGCTGCCGGCGGATCTTCACCGGTGACGAATGGGAGGTCGAGACGGCGCTCTCCGGCGAGGAGGGTCTCGAAATGGCCCGGGCCAAAGACTACGACGTCGTCGTCACCGACCTCAAGATGCCGGGACTCGGCGGCATGGACGTCCTCAAGACTCTCCGTCAGGAAAAACCCGACATCATCGTCGTGATTTTCACGGGATACGCCAACGTCGAAACGGCCCGGGAGGCGCTCAAAAACGGCGCCTTCGACTACATTCCCAAGCCTTTTACGCCCGAAGAGATCCGGAGCGTCGTCCGAAACGCCGTCCAGTCCAAAAAGGACATCGCTCCGGCGAAGATGCTCGATCTCATGGCCATCGTGTCTCATGAGCTTAAAAGCCCCGTCTCCGCCGTCCACACGACGGCCTCGACGCTTCACCGGGGTTATTTCGGCCGCCTTGAACCCGGCCAGCAGAGAATCGTGGAGTCCATTCTCCGCAACTGCGAATATCTCGAAGACATCATCCGGAGTTACATCGACCTGTCGCGGATGGAACTCGACAAGCTGGGGGCCTTCAAGGAAGAGGTTCCCTTCGCCGCGGCGGTCGTCAACGAGGCCCTGGATACGCCCGGCGTCAAGGACAACACCAAAGCCATGGACATCCAAACGGAGTGGACCAAGGACATCGTCGTTCACGGAGATCCCCGCCTGCTCGAGATCGTCGTCCGGAACCTGGTCGTCAACGCCGTCAAGTACGGCCGGGAAGGAACGCCGGTCAGGCTGCGAATGCGCCGGGAGGGCGGCGAGATGATCTTTTCGGTCCACAACGAGGGGGTCGGCATATCGGCCGAAGACATCCGCGACCGGCTCTTCAAGCGCTTCGAGCGGTTGCGGCAGCCGGGGACGGAAGGCGTCAAGGGATCGGGCCTCGGTCTCTACATCTGCCGCCAGATCGTCGAGAAGCACGGCGGCCGGATCTGGGCCGAATCCGAGCCCGGTCGATACGCCGAATTCTTCGTCGCGCTGCCTCTCAAGACCTGACGGGGGACCGTCAGGCCCGGTGCTCCGGTCATAGAACACCATGAGCGACATCATCGAAATCGGGATCCCTGTCGAGGAGATCGAAGCCCGGCGCGCCCGCGTTGCGGAAGCCCGGCGATTCGGCCGGCCCGACCGGGTTCCCGTCATTCCCGCTCTGGCCCATCGCTTCCTCATCCCCAAGACCGGAACGTCCTTTCGGGATTACTACGCCGATCCCGAAACCATGCTCCGGACCCAAATCCGGGCCCAGAAATGGCATTTGGAAAATATTCGGACGGACGCCCATGTTATTACCGGTCCCTGGGTCGGAGCCTGGTCCGACTTTCAGAACTCGTTCGAGGCGGGAAGCCTGGGCTGCCGGATCGAATTCCCAGAAAACGACATCCCCTGGGTGGCTTCGCACTGGGTTCAGGACGACACCGACCTCACTCGGCTGGAAGCCATGGACTTCATCGGCTCCGGTCTCAATGCCCGCCAGGTGGAATTCCGGGACGGGATGATTCGGGTTGCTGAAAAATATCCCGTTCGCTTTCTCGGCGGTCTCGTGTTTTATCCCGGGGCACGCCCGTCCCTGACCCGGACATCGGACGGCCCGTTCGGCATCGCCGGTGACCTCATGGGCGCAACCGAACTCTTCCTGGCCTGCGCCGAGCGCCCGGATTTCGTCCGCGAACTCCTGCGGATCATCATCGACAAGATGCTCGCCTGGCTCGACTTCGCCTGCGACCTCGAGGGTCTTCCCGAACCCCGAGATATCGCCTGGTCGGACGATCTTGCCGTCTCGCTGTCGGCGGGCATGTTCAAGGATCTGGTCCTTCCCGCGGATTGCCGCATCCGTTCTCATTTCCGCGGGAACGCCCTCTTTCACATGTGCGGCAAGTCCGACCATCTCCTGGAGATCTTCCGCGACAGTTTGGACATCCACGAGTTCCAGGGATTCGGCTGGGCCGTCGACCTGGACAGGATCCGCGAGGTCATGAGCGGACGGATCGTTCTCTACGGCAATGTCGATCCCCGGATCATCCTCTCGGGAACGCCCGCGGAAGTGATGGAGGCGTCCCGCAAGGTCATCGAAAAACTGGCTCCGGGCGGCGGGTTCGTCCTCCAGGACGGCAACAACGTTGCGCCCGGCTCGCCGATCGAGAATATCAATGCGATGATGAAAGCGGCCGAAAGCTATGGACGATACGACTGAGCAGGCCGGGTCATCGGGTTCCGGCATCGGTGAGACCCGCCGCTTCCTGGAGCGGCTGTGGCGCCTCGAAAACGAGGAACGTCCGGGCTTCCTCATCGGATACACCGGAGAGAGATTGAAAAAGGGCCGGCCCGTGCGAAGCGCCCTCTTTTCGACGGAGGGGCGGGACACCGTCCTCAACCGGCTGACCGATCCCGAAAAGTTCCTGGCCGCCCAGATCGAGGAGATCGAAGGGCAGTCGGCCTTCCCCGGCGACCTTGTCCCCGCCCTCTGTCCAACGCTCGGCGTCGTCGCCCTGCCCTCGGCTTTCGGCTGCGACGTGGTCTGGCACGAGACCGATTTTCCGTCGGTTCGTCCCCTGCCCCTCGACGACCTGAGCCGGATCATGGACATCGAGCCACCGGGGTTGCAGGCCGGTGTCCTTGGCCGCATCCTGGATACCTCGCGGGTCTTTATCGAGCGGACGTCGGGTCGCTTCCCCATCCGGTTGGCCGATCTCCAGGGTCCCGTGGACAACGCCGCGCTTATCGTTGGTCATACCCGGTTCTTCGAGGCTCTTCTGACCCATCCCCGGGAGATGCATCACCTTCTGGGCCTGACCACGGACCTTCTGATCGATTTCGCCCGGGCACAGCGCCGCCTGGTCGTGGAAATGGGCGCGGAGTTCGTGCCCGGCGGATTCCAGCCCTGGCTTCCCGATGGAACGGCCCTCTCGATTTCCAACGACTCCGGGGTGATGCTGTCCCCCGCGCTTCACGATGAATTCAGCCTGCCCTATCTCGAAAAAATCGCGGAGACTTTCGGCGGCGTCTATCTCCATTCCTGCGGAAACTGGGCTCATCTTTTTCCGAGCCTCGAAAAGTTCGCGGGGCTGCGCGGTCTTGAATTCGGAGCCTCCGAAACGGATTTCGGGGCGGTCTCCGATCGGTTCGGCGGACGCGTCGTCCTGGCCTGCCGGGTCGGACTCAACCGCGATTTCGTTTTCAAAGGAATGTTCGATTTCGTCTCGCGGATTCTTGCGGCCAGGACAACAAACCGCGGACTTTTCATTCATGTCGACGCAACGAACGGCCTGATCGGCGACGACTGGCCCGAGACCGACATCGAAGCCCTCGCGGAGCTCCTGGGATGAGTCGACGACGGTCTGTGAACCGATCCTCGAACCGTAAAAAATCGATCCCGGATTACGGCTCCGCCGCCCCCGGAGCTCCGCCCGGACTCGACGCCTTCCGCTCATGGAAACGATGGTCTTTCGCCGGAGACGGAAAGACGCGGGTCCGGCTCGACCTCTTGGCGGAAACCGGGAAAACCGCTGTTTTCGAAGTTGAGACCCTCCGCCCCTCGGTCATGAAAATATCCATGCGCCCGGCCGGCGCGAGGCCGAGTCTTCCGACCGGAATGATGATTCCATCCGCAGGCTCTCCGCATCCGCTTTCGGTCCGTGAAACGAAGGATAGAATTCATATTTCCGGCCCCCGGACCGGGCTTGTCATCCGTAAAAACCCCTTTCGCCTGACTATCACGGACGGCCGCGGCCGCATGATCCTTGAGGACGGCACGGAAGACATTGACGGTCTCGGACGGCCTCTGGCTTTTCCTTTCGGGATCGCCGACGGCATCGCAGGCGGGCGAGGGCGGGTCTTCACGGCCTCATTTCATATCCGGCCGGGGGAACGCTTCTTCGGCCTGGGAGAGAAATTCACGCGCCTGGACAAGTCGGGACAAGTCATCGTCTCCTGGACCCGGGACGCCCTCGGTTCGACGACGGAAAGTTCCCATAAAAACATCCCGTACCTGTGGAGTACCCGGGGATACGGGCTTTTCGTCGACTCCGGCGCCCGGATCACTTGGGATGTCGGAAGCTCATCCATTCGCAGCCTGAATATCGCCGTCGAGGATGACCGTCTCGATCTCTTTGTGATCCACGGCCGGACACCGGTCGATCTTCTTCACGGCTACACCGAACTCACCGGACGGCCGCCCGTGACGCCCCCCTGGAGCTTCGGGCTCTGGATATCTTCGGGGGGAACCTACCGGACTCAGGCCGAAGTCGAAGCCCTGATCGAAGGCTTCAAGCGTCGCCGCGTCCCCGCTTCAGTCGTCCACATCGATCCCTGGTGGATGCGCTGGAGGACATACTGCGACTTCCGTTGGGATCCCGAGACATTCCCCGATCCCGAAGGTCTGATCCGTCGCATCCACGGCCTCGGAATGCGTCTCTGTCTTTGGGAACATCCTTACATCTCGGTCGAGAGCGATCTCTTCGCCTTCGGCCGGAAGCGCGGATTTTTCGTTCGCCGGCCCGACGGCCGGCCCTATGTCTTCGACTACGGTCTGTCGCTGGCTCCCCGACCGGACGGGAACGTGCGTCTGTCCGAACGTCGGGAATCCTGGAACGCTCCGGTCGCCGCGGTTGACCTGACCCATCCCGGAGCCCTGGCCTGGTTCAAGGATCTTCACCGGCCGCTTCTGAGACAGGGCGTCGACGTCTTCAAAACGGATTTCGGAGAGGACATCCCGGAAGACGCCGTCTTTCATGACGGGCGAACGGGGGCGGTCATGCACAACCTTTATCCCCTTCTCTACAATCAGACCGTTGCCGAAGTCACGAAAGACGAGCGTGGATATGCGCTTGTCTGGAGCCGGGCCGGCACGGCCGGCAGCCAGCGCTATCCGGTGGCCTGGTCGGGGGATCCGGCGGCGGATTGGGACAGTCTGGCTGCGACAATCCGCGGCGGTCTGAGCGCGGGGATGTCGGGATTGGCCTTCTGGAGCCATGACATCGGCGGATTTCGGGGGATGCCGTCCGCCGAACTCTATGTCCGCTGGGCTCAGTTCGGTCTTCTCTGTTCGCACAGCCGGATGCACGGCGACGGACCGCGGGAACCCTGGATTTTCGGCGGCCGGGCTCTGGAAGCCGTCCGCAAGGCCGTGCGGTTGCGTCTCCGGCTTCTTCCCTATATCCGGAGCCTGGCCCATGAAGCGTCCCGGACGGGACTTCCCGTGATCCGGTCTCTGCCGCTGGCCTTTCCCGACGACCCCAATGTTCATGGCTGGGAGGACGAGTTCATGCTCGGTCCATGGCTCCTCGTCGCTCCATTGGTCGAACCCGGCGGCAAACGGCGCGTCTATCTTCCCGAACTCAGGCGATCCGAAGGCCCCCGCCTTTTCGGAGGGAACACAGCGAACTTCCGGAAGCTGGGATCGGCTCCGATTGGGACCCATGACGATCCGGAGGACGGAGAGGGATTCTGGATGGACTTCCGAACTGGGAAAAAATATCCGCCGGGCCGGGTCATCGACGTCCGAGCGCCTCTCGACCGGATCCCTTTATTCGTCCGCTCGGGTGCAATCCTGCCTGTGGCGCAGATCCGGGGCAACGCACCACGATGTCCGGTCGATCCCCTTGTTCTGGAAATCTGGCCGGGCCTCCCGTCCGCATTCAGGTTTTTCGAGGATGAGGGTCGGACGGACTTTTATCTGGAAAAAGCCGGGCGGAACAAAAACCTCTTGGCCCGCGGAGACAGGGCATCCCAAGACGTCAAAATCCTCTGGCGGCCGGATCCCCGGAACTGAGGCCCATCTTTTCTTTTCGATCCAAATCGCATATATTGGGCCGGAAAAGGACATGGAACATTATTTCATTCTTGCGCTGATCGCGGGGGCGCTTGCCCTGTTCGCCCTCGAAGTCGTCCGTCCCGACATCGTGGCCATCGGCGTCGCGCTCATCCTGCTCCTGACCAAAACCGTCACCATCCAGGAAGGCTTCTCGGGCTTCAGCAATCCCGCCGTCATCACCGTGATCGCCATGTTCATCCTGAGCTCGGGAATCGTCCGGACCGGGCTCACCGACCACGTCGTCGAATTCCTCGTCCGCATCGGCGGGCGCAATCCCATCGTCCTGACCGTCCTCGTCATGTTCACCGTCGGCACAATGTCGGCCTTTATGAACAATATCGGCGCAACCGCCATCCTGCTCACGGCCGTTTTCGCCGTCTCCCGCCGGGCCGAGTACCCGGCCTCCAAGCTGCTGATCCCCCTCTCGTTCGGATCCCTTCTCGGCGGCCTGACGACATTGATCGGCACACCGCCCAACATCCTTGTTTCCCAGGCCCTTGAAGAATCCGGGTTCGAAGGGTTCAAAATGTTCGATTTCCTTCCGACCGGGCTGGCCGTCCTGGGTATCGGCGTCGTCTACATGGCCCTTGCCGGACGCCATCTGATTCCGGTCCGCGAGGGAGACGCCAATTTCACCCGCCAGTACCAGCTCCAGGATTACATCACCGAAGTTGTGGTTTCCGACAAGTCGTCGCTTGCCGGAAAATCGATTCTTGAGTCCAGACTGCAGAAAGACATGGGACTCACCGTCCTGCGCATCAGCCGACGGACGGACGGAGTCATGAAGACGATTCTCCCCCGACCCGACACGACTCTGGAGGCCGAAGACAGGCTCGTCGTCGAAGGCGACATCACCCGCCTCATGGAACTTCGGGAGTCGAAACAGCTCGAGATTCATATCGAAAAGAAATTCACCGACGCCGGACTGACCGGAGGCGGCGTGCAGTTGGCGGAAGTGGCCGTCGCGCCCAACGCCTCCATCCTCGGCCAGACCATCAAGGGCGCCGACATCCGGAAGCGCTTCGGCGTTCTTGTCCTGGCTCTCAGGCGGCGCGAGCGGGCCATCCCGGCACGGTACGCACATGTCCCTCTTCAACTCGGCGACTTGATGCTCGTCCAGGGCCCTCCGGAGGCCATCACCAAGCTGGCTGAAAGCCGCGATTTTCTTGTCGTCAACCGGCTCGACCACGAACCGCGCCAGGTGGAAAAAGCCCCGTTGGCCGGCGGCATCATGCTTCTGATCATCGCCGCGGCTGCGACCGGTCTTCTTCACATTTCGGTCGCCGGATTCCTGGGAGTTGTCCTGATGGTCGTCACGGGCTGCGTGAAGGTCGAGGACATGTACAAGCGCGTCGAATGGCGGGTCATCTTTCTCATCGCCGGCATGATGCCGCTCGGCATCGCCATGGACGAGCGCCACACCGGAACCGCCGCCTGGCTGGCGGGGCACATCGTCGACCTCGCCGGCGGAGCCGGACCGCTATTGCTTTTGGCCTGCCTGTTTCTTTTCACGACCCTGATTACCGAAGTCATGTCCAACGCCGCGGCCGCCGTCCTCCTGGCCCCGATCGGGATCTCCATCGCCATCGGCATGAATCTCCAACCCCATCCCTTTCTGATGGCCATTGCCATCGGGGGTTCGACGACGTTCCTGACTCCCGTCGGGCACCAGGCCAACGTTCTCGTCTACGGCGTCGGGGGGTATCGCTTCCTTGATTTCACTCGGGTCGGAGCTCCCCTGAACATCCTCATCTTCATCGCGGCCATGATCGTTATTCCGCTGGTTTGGCCGTTTACGCCCATTCACCCATGACGCACCTGACGACTTTAAACCCAACATCCTGCAGAGTCGCATGTATCCCAATGCTCAATTCGATAGGTGAATCCGATCTGCAACCAGCCCCCCATGCCGACAAGGGACATATCTCCAGATATCGGTGGGATCCGGCAAGGGCTTCCTGACATGACGGGGATTGAACTGCCCTGGACGATCTTCCCGTTTTTTTTCCTCATTGCGGCCCTGTACGCCAGCGCCGGTCAGGGCGGAGCTTCGGGTTACCTGGCTCTTTTCGCGCTCTTCGGCATCGCCTCGCCGGCCGTTCCTCCCGTGGCTCTGGCCCTGAACATCATCGTGGCCTCGTTGAGTTTCCTGGCTTTCAGAAAAGGCGGTCACTTTTCCGCCCGGATGTTCATCCCCTTCGCCGTCACCTCCATTCCTGCGGCATTTCTTGGCGGCCTGATCCCTCTCGCTTCCTCTGTTTTCACATGGCTCCTGGGATTCTCGCTCCTTGCCGCAGCCGCCATGACTTTGCGCGGCCGGGCCGAGGCGCGCGAATCTGAACCCGTCCCACAAAAAACGCTCTGGTCTTATGGAGCCCCGGCGGGATTCCTTCTGGGATTCCTATCGGGAATGGTCGGCATCGGCGGGGGTGTCTTTCTGGCTCCTCTCATTCTGCTTGCGGGCTGGGGCGACGCGAAGAAAGCGGCTGCGCTCTCCAGTGCCTTCATCGCCGTCAATTCCGTGAGCGGGCTCACCGGACACATTCTTCGCGGAAATTTCGATCTTCGGACCGTTCTCGTTCTCAGTGCGGCCGTCATCGCCGGAGGAACGGCGGGCGCTTATGCCGGAGCCGGAATCCTTCCCGAACGAACCCTGAGAATCATCCTGGCCGCGATCCTGGCGGCCGGGGCGCTGAAGATGCTCATCGGCTGACCGACTTCCGTTCCGGCCCTGAATCACCTCTCTTTTTCATGGCCGGACTAATTTTTTCTTTTCACAAGCTCTTCATTTCTTCTCTTTCGGAGGGTTTATGACACCCGGATGATGGGATTGCGCCTAAAACTTACGGCGTTTCCTTTGCCGATCCGCAAGGTTTGTCGCCAGTGAAGCGATGAATGCGGCGATAAGAAGAACGAGCGTCAGGATGTCCACCGCGCGGGGATCGGCATCCCAGCCCGTGAACGCGTCGATGAGAAATTTGGTGTAGGACGACGGCATGTCATGGATGCCGAGTTCGGACCGGACCATCCAATGCCAATCGGTGCAGGGACAGTAGCCGTAGCCGTACCAGAGGCCGAGGATGAACCAGGAAAAGGCCACGGCCAGGACGAGAAGGAGGTGGGCCTTCCGTGTCTTTCTCCAAATCCAGCCGGTCAGAACGAAGACGATGACGGCCGAATGAAAAACAAAAAAGAACTTATCTAAAAAAGCCCACATCAAAGGTGGAGGGGTCCGTCCGGGCCGAGCGGCAGACCGAGGAAGAACCAGATCACCAGGAGAATCGTCCAGCCGAGGGTAAAGATCAGGGTGTAGGGCAGCATCGTCGAGATGATCGTGCCGATGCCGTAGCGTTCGTTGTATTTCTGGGAGAAGGTGACGATCAGGGCGAAGTAGCTCATCATGGGCGTGATGAGGTTGGTCACGGAATCGCCGATCCGGAAGGCCGCCTGGGTCAGACCCGGATGGTAACCCAGGAGCATGAACATGGGAACGAAAACCGGCGCCATGATGGCCCATTTGGCCGAGGCGCTACCCATGAACATGTTGATGAGGGCCGACAGAAAAACGAAGGCGATGATGAGCGTGACGCCCGTCAAGCCGATGTTCCGGAGGCCCTCGGCACCCTTGATGGCCACGACGAGACCCAGGTTGCTGTAGCTGAAGAAATAGACGAACTGGGCGGCGAAAAAGACGAGAACAATGTAGCCGGCCATGCCGCTCATGGATTTCGTGATGTGCTTGACGACGTCTTTGTCGCTTTTGATGGACTTGACGATAAAACCGTAGATCAGACCGGGAATGAAAAAGAAGATCAGGATGGCAATGATGATGCCGTCGAAGAAGGGTGAGTTCAGAACCGTGCCGTCCACGGGATTTCGAAAGACTCCCCATCGGGGAACGACGGTCAGGGCCAGAACGATGACGGTCGCCAGAACGCCCCAGCCGGCCCCTTTCAGCCCCTTCTTTTCGATGGGCGTCAGTTGCTCGACCGGGACCTTTTCGGCGGGACCATCGTAAGGCCCCAGCCGGGGCTCGACGATCTTCTCGGTCACCCAGGTTCCCAGAACAACAATGAGAAAGGCCGAGACGAACATGAAATAGAAATTGACGACGGGATTGACGGTCATGGCGGGATCGATGATCCGGGCCGCCGATGTGGACAACCCGGCCAGGATGGGATCCACGGATCCGACCAGGAAGTTTGCGCCGAACCCGCCGCTCACTCCGCAGAACGCGGCCGCCAATCCGGCCATGGGATGGCGCCCCAGAGCATGAAAAATCATGGCCCCGAGAGGAATCAGGATCACATAACCGGCCTCGGATGCCAGGTGGGAAAGGAGTCCCGCCGCGACGATGGCCCCCGTGACGGCTTTCTTCGGAGCACCCAGGACGAGGGCCCGGATCATGACGGTGAAAAGGCCCGATCCTTCGGCGACGCCGATGCCGACCATAACCACGAGAACATAGCCCAAGGGGGGAAAGTTGACGAAGTTGCGGATGACACTGGTGTAGATCCAGCGGATGCCCTCCGCGCTGATCAGGCTTTTCACCGTGATCGGGTCTCCGCTCACGGGATGGATGGCCTGATAAGAAAGCTGTGTGGCCACCCAGGAGACGATCATGACCGTGATCGCCAGCAGGGCGAACAGCGTGGCCGGATGAGGCAGCTTGTTGCCAACGGTTTCGATGATGTCCAGAGATTTGGAGAACGCGCGCGATGTTCCTCTTTTCAGTGCGGCGGCGAATTTTTTCATCGGCCCTCCCGAAACGGGGTTGGGAAAGTCCGGGAAAACCCGGCTTTCCTTCGCCGCTTAGTGTAAACATCGCCGGCGGGACTGTCAACGCCGGAAAACCTGGGGGAATGCCGGGGACGGGAATCGAACCCGTATGCCCCTTACGGGGCGAGGGATTTTAAGTCCCTTGCGTCTGCCATTTCCGCCACCCCGGCGGACGCGCCAATCACGACGACATGATCCCTTTTTTGCGCGGCGCCGTCAAGAACCGGGTCTCATTCGACCAAGTCAATCCGGGAAGCCCGTGGGCAGGGCAATCGAAGGCGTCAATCGAAGATGTCCCGGCGGTTCCATAGGTAATACAGGGAAAAGGCAACAAAGATCAGCGTGGCCCCGAGAAATCCGATGTTCCCGCGCCCGGCCAGGCCGAGGACGACGAGAATGTCGAAAAGCCACATTCCCAGGGCGATGAGCGCGACGAACAGGCCCGACTTCTTCAGTTGGATCAGGAGGACCGCCCCAATGATCAAGAGCAGAGACAGCAGCACATCGGGGAAAAGGAAGGCGTCGGACACGAGAGGATCGACGGGCAGGGTCCGTTCAAAGACACCAAAGACATGGTTGCCGATCCGGAACGTCAAGGTTCCGAGAGCGGCGAAAAACATGACGACGGCAATGACGACGATTCCGAGGCGGTAGACGGCCTGGGGATCTCTTCGTCTCATGGTCGGTCCTCGAGATCAGCCTATCCGATCCCCCCGGCCTTGTAAAGCGCAGTCTATCCGGCGAGCCCGGATTCCGGCCCGGCTTCTCCGTTTTGAAGACCGTGCCAGCCGATCCTTGGGCAGGCATCATAAGCCGGCGGCTCAAGGGACCTCGCCGGCTGCGGGCTCGTCAGCGGCCGGCGGCCGACCGGATGAAGGCCGCCAGGTCCTTGGTGAGCGCGGCATGCGCCGAGGGGCGGATGTACATCATGTGCCCGGCCTCGTAGTACCCGAAGGACACCCGGTCGGTGATCTGCCTGTCATAGGCCAGATGTGACATGTTGAACTCGATGCCGCCCACCGACGTGGCCATGTCATAGTAGCCGCAAATCACAAACACCTTGAGGAAGGGATTTCGGGCCATCGTGGAGCGCAGGGCCTCCGTCATGTCCATGAAGTTGTTCTGCACGTAGGTCCAGGGTCTCACATTGCCCCGTGTCTGATAACGGAGATCCGTTTCCCATTTCAGGGTGTTCTTCACGTGGTGAGTGAATCCCGCGACGTAAGGCCCGGTGAGCGCCGTATTCGACGGATCGAACTCCTGGTATTCGCCCGCCGCATCGGCATCGAGGGCCGTGAACCGGCTGTCAAGGCGTCCGACGACAAGACGCCGGTCGCGCAGCAATTCCTTGCGGAAGCGGCCAGGGTCGACGCGCAGGTTTGCCTGGAGGATGAACCGCGTTGACAGGCCCGTGTATCGCGCCAGTTTTTCCGCCGCGGCGGTCCACTCGGCATCGCTCAGCGTATTGCCCCGTGTCAGGGCCAACACGTAATCGCCGAAGGCGAACGTGCGCGCCTCGTCGACAACCTCGGCGATCGTCATCTTCTGCAGGTCGGGCGGGAGTTTCTCGTGGTACCACGCCGTCGCGGTGTAGGTTGGAATCTGAACGGCCCAGGCGATATCGTTGTTCGGCGCCATCCGGAGCGTCTGGTAGGTCAAAAGCGCCGAGAGAAGCCCGATGCCGTTCAATTCGATGCCGTGGCGCGACTGCAGCTCCAGCGCCAGGCCGGCGCTGCGGATCGAGCCGTAACTTTCACCGATCAGGAACTTCGGGGACGGGTGACGGTTGTAAGTCCGCAGATATTCGGCGATGAATTCGCCGAAGGCGCGGATATCCCCGTCCTGGCCGTGGAACCGGCTGTTGTCCGTTCCCGGCGTCACGCGGCTGTAGCCGGTGTCGATCGCATCAATGAAGACGACGTCCGACACGTCCAGGAGCGAGTAAGGATTGTCGACGAGTTCGTAGGGAGGCGCCGGCTGGAAGCCCTCATCGGCCATCTTGGCGACCTTCGGGCCGAACGACCCCATGTGCAGCCAGATGGTTGCGGATCCGGGGCCGCCGTTGAAGAGAAAGGCGATGGGACGCGTCTTGACGTCCTCGCCGTCCTTCGTGTAGGCCGCGAAAAACATTCGGGCGGCAACGTTCCCGTCGTCCAGACGGATCGGAACCGTGCCCGCCGTGGCCGTATACCGGATCTCCTTCCCGCCGAGGCGCATGACGTGCTGGGTCTGCGAGACCTTTTCCTCGTTGGGGCCCGCGTATTCGCGTTCCGCCGCCTGCCGCGGCCCGGTTCGCTGGGAGTCCGGGGGGGCTCCGGGACGCTGTTGCGCAATCGACCACGACACCGTCAATACCGTTGCCAGGATAAGAGCCGTAATAATGGATCTTCTTCGCATCGCCACCTCCTAACCTCCTTAACGTAAAGAACTCCTCTGCCCCTGTCAAGATATATCAGACATTACTGCTGTTTTTTTGGGATCGGGCAACCTTTCCCTGCCTGATCACGTCTTTATCAACGTTATTTTCCTATTTATTCAAGGAGGTCTTTCATGCGTCAAATCACCAGGCGACGTTTCCTGGAGGCAACGGCCAAGGCGGCTGCAGCGGGCCTCGCCGCGCCGGTTTTGGCCCACGGATGGTCCGTCCTGCCCTCCGCGGCCGTCGAAGCCGGCTATTTCGAGCGGGAATTCGGCATATCGGACGCCCTCTGCCGCAAGATCCTCGGCGAAGCTCTGTCCCGGGGCGGCGATTTCGCCGATGTCTTCTTCGAACACACGGTCTCAAACTGGATCGTCCTCGAGGACGGAAAGGTCAACCGGGCCGTGAGCGACATCGCCCTGGGCGCAGGTATCCGCACCGTGAAGGGCGACCAGGTCGGTTACGGATTCACCCAGGAACTGACCGAAAGCGCCATGATCACGGCGGCGGGAACGGCGGCTACGATCGCCTCCGGAACGGCCGGAAAGGCCGTTGCGAGAAGCATCGCCGTCAAAAATCTTGATTCCTATCCCCTCGAAAAGCGGCTGTCCTCGGTTCCTCTTGAATCCAAACTGCCCCTTGTCCTGGACGTCAACGAAAAGTGTTTCGACCGCTCGCCGCTCGTCGTCAAGGTCACGGCCCAATTTCACGATCAGGAGAGGCGGATTCTGGTCGTCTCGAGCGACGGCCGGCGTGCCGAAGACCTTCAGCCCCGCTCCTATCTTGCGGCCTTCGTCGTGGCCGAGAAAAACGGACGCCGCGAACAGTTCTACGCAAACCTGGGCGGCCGCCGCGGGTTTGATTTTTACACATCGGCCGACGTCGAAGAAATCGCCCGCAAGGCCGTCGACGACGCCGTCATCCTCTTCGACGCCGTGCAGCCGCCGGCCGGAGAGATTCCGGTCGTTCTCGGCCCGGGTGTGACCGGCGTTCTTCTCCACGAGGCCATCGGTCACGGCATGGAAGCCGATTTCAACCGCAAAAACGTCTCCACATATGCGACCATGATCGGGAAAAAGGTCGCCGAACCCTTCGTCACCATTGTGGATGACGGGACGCTGCCCCACATGCTGGGCTCGATCAACATCGACGACGAGGGCATCCCGGGACAGCGGACGGTTCTCGTCGAAAACGGCATTCTCCGGAGTTACATGCACGACCGGATCTCGGCCCGCCATTACGGACTCGAACCCACGGGCAACGGCCGACGCCAAAGCTACCAGCACTACCCGGTGCCCCGAATGAGAAACACGTATATGGAAGCGGGGCCCGCCGGAGTCGAGGACGTCATCCGCAGGGCCGGAAACGGCATCTACGTCCAGGACGTCAGCAACGGCGAAGTCCATATCGGCGAAGGCGATTTCGCGTTCTATGTTTCCCAGGGCCGGATGATCGAAAACGGCAAACTCGGCGCGCCGATCAAGGACGTCAACATCATGGGCAACGGACCCCGCATGCTCCGGAACATCATTCTGGTCGGCAACGACTTCGAAATGAGCCGGGGCGGCATGGGAGCCTGCGGCAAATCCGGGCAAGCCGTGCCCTGCGGTTTCGGACAGCCGACCTGTCTCGTCAAGTCGCTGACCGTCGGCGGAGTGAAGAGCTGAGGAAGGAGAGAGATGATGTCGAACGAACTTATGGATCTTGCGGCCTGGACAATCAAGGAAGCCCGCGGCGCGGGAGCCGATCAGGCCCGCGTCCGCATTTCCTCAAACCGCGCGGTCGAGGTCGGCTACCGCGAACGCAAACCGGAAACCATCAAGGAGGCCTCGACCCGCAATCTCGGCGTTGAAATTTTCGCCGGAGGCCGTTACTCCAGCCAGACGACCTCCGACCTCCGCAGGAACGCCATGAGGGCGTTCATCGCAAATGCCGTGGCCTCGACCAAGCTTCTGGCGGAAGACCCGTTCAGGACGCTTCCCGACGCGAAATTCTACGAAGGACGGGAGGACCGGGATCTCGGTTTGTTCGATCCCGGGCACGGCGCTTTCCGGCCGGAAGACCGGCATGCCCTGGTCAAGGCGGCCGAAGCGGCGGCCCTGGCCGAAGGCGGAAAGGATGTGATCTCGGTCTCCGCCCAAAGCCGGGACAGTGCCGCGGAATCCGTGATGATCTCGAGCAACGGATTCCAAGGCGCGCGGAAAAGCACATCCTATTCCCTGATGGCTTCGATGACCCTGCAGGATGCGGGCGATCGCCGGCCCAACGGCTGGGCCTATGCGGTGACGGCCGACCGGAAAAGCCTGCCCTCCCCCAAGACAATCGGACGGGAAGCGGCGAAAAACACACGCCTGCTGCTCGGAGCGAAGAAACTCAAGACCGAAACCCTCCCTGTCATCATCGTCAACCGCATGGCCGGCTGGATGCTGAACGGATTCCTGCAGCCCCTCTACGGCCGCAACATCGACCAAAAGCAATCCTTCCTTCTGGATAAATTGGGAAAGACGGTCGGTTCACGCCATTTCACCTTGATCGACGATCCCTTCATCCAGGGCGGGTTGGGAAGCCGGACTTTCGACGGAGACGGGCTGACCGCCAAAAAGATGGTTCTGGTCGAAAACGGCGTTCTCCGCAATTACTATATCGACTGGTATTACAGCCGCAAACTGGGCTGGGAACCGACGACGGGATCGCCATCCAATTTGATCATTCCTCCCGGAAGCCGCTCCGTTTCGGACATCATGAAGGACCTCGGCCGGGGCATCCTCCTCACCGGCTTCATCGGCGGCAATTCCAATCCCACGACCGGCGACACCTCGATCGGGATTTCCGGGCGGCTGTTCGAGGACGGCGTTCCCGTTCAATCCGTCGCCGAAATGAACATCGCCGACAACCACCTGAAGTTCTGGGAGCGGCTGATCGAAGTTGCCGACGACCCCTGGATTTACTCGTCCATGAGGATGCCCAGCCTGGTCGTCGACAAGGTCGTCGTCGCGGGCGTTTAAAAACCGGATCGCGCCCCAGGCGCAGGGACTTCCGCTTCGCCGCCGCCGGCGTTCATGATGGAAGAACAAATTGACATCCCGAAACATTGTGGTCTATCATCTGCCATCATGCCATCTCCCAATCCCCGGCAGCCATCGGATTGAACGGCCGGGCCGGGAGGGGCCTCGGTAAGTTTCAACGGCTTCCCGGCTTGACACATCCGGTGAGACACGGACCCCGACCTTCGAAGGCTGTTGGGTGATGCGATTGAAAGAAGGGAGGAATTCATCATGAAAAGGAAAAGCAAAGCATGACCCCCATTGAAAAATACAGAGCCATCGTGATCGGATCCGGCCAGGGCGGGACCCCCCTTTCCATGGCCATGGCCGCAGCCGGCTGGAAGACGGCCCTGATCGAACGCGCCCACGTCGGCGGAACGTGCATCAATGAAGGGTGCACTCCGACAAAGACGATGGTCGCAAGTGCGCGGGCGGCGGATATGGCGCGCCGAGCCGGAGATTACGGGGTGAAGACCGGACGGGTTGAAGTGGATATGGAAGCCGTGCGCAAACGAAAACGGGACATCGTCGCGAGCTTTCACGAGGGATCCCGGCAGCGCATCAAAAAAACAGAGGGACTGGATCTCATCATGGGGCAGGCCCGTTTCACGGCTCCGGGCAGGGTGGCAATTCGCCTGAACGACGGCGGAACCCGGACGCTTTCGGCGGACACGATCATCATCGATACGGGGACCCGTCTCCGGATACCTTCGTTGCCCGGTCTGGATGGGGTGGGTGCCCTGGATTCCACGTCGATCATGGAACTGGATACGGTCCCGGAACACCTGTTGGTGATCGGCGGCGGCTATATCGGCGTGGAATTCGGACAGATGTTCCGGCGCTTTGGCAGCCGGGTCACCCTCGTGCAGCGGGGCAAGCAGCTGTTGCCCCGTGAAGACGAGGACATCGCCCGGAAAATCCTGGAAATCCTGCAGGAAGACGGCGTGAATGTTTTAACTGAAACCGAGCCGCTCGGAGTGAGTCGCGGCTCCCGCGGACGGATCGAGCTCACGCTGCGCGCGCCTTCCGGCGAGAGCCGCCTGATCGGAAGCCACCTCCTGGCGGCTGCTGGGAGAGTCCCCAACACCGATATGCTGGATCCTGAGACTGCGGGCATCGAGTTGGACCGGCGGGGATACATCAAAGTGAACGAGCGGCTGGAGACTTCGGCGGAAGGCGTCTTCGCTGCAGGAGACGTCAAGGGCGGACCGGCGTTTACACACATCTCCTATGACGATTTCCGCATTCTCCGGACCAACCTGCTGCAGGAAGGCAAGGCCGACACGAACGGCCGGTTCGTCCCCTACACGGTTTTCATGGATCCCCAATTGGGACGGATCGGCCTGACCGAGAAGGAAGTCCGCGAAAACGGACGCCGATATCTCGTGGCCGAAATGCCGATGGCGCATGTTGCGCGGGCCATCGAAACCGGCGAGACGCGGGGAGCGATGAAGGTCATCGTGGATCCCGAGACGGAGCAGATCCTGGGAGCGGCGATTCTGGGCATGGATGGCGGCGAAGTCATGGCGGCCCTGCAGATGGCCATGATGGGCGGCGTGCCTTATCCATCCATCCGGGACGGGATTTTCGCGCATCCCACCCTGGCCGAGTCGTTTAATAACCTTTTTGCGGCGCCGCAGACTCGGCAAAGATAAAGATCCCAGGCGCAGGCCCTTCGGCACCACGATTCTTTCCACAAGATCGAACAGCCGCTGGGCCAAAAGGGCCATCCCGAGAATCACATTTCCGCAGGCGGGAACCTTGACCGCCCGGATGCCATAGCCCATCTTTCTGCGCAGCTGCAAAACCGTCTCGCGCGAGATCGTCTCATCCAGCAATGAGATCACGCCGGCATCCGGCAAAACAAGTCCCATGACAAGACGCAGAACGGTTGATTTTCCACATCCGCTCGGACCGATCAGAACCGTCGTCCGGCCCGCCGCGACCTCGAGATCGATCGATCGGACGGCCCGGACTCCGCCAAAAGACTTGCTGACGTTTCTCAATCTCAACATATCGAGATTTTCATCGGCTGACATCCTGGAAGGAGATTATCACAATAAACAAAGAAGAAATCAATTTTATCGCCTTGACAGGGGTTTCCGGATGCCGGTATAAAAGCCTTATCCGCGTTTCTAGGATTGTCCACCCGGCACCCTCCTGTGAGCGAGCGCGGGAATTCTCCTCAAAGGAGTTTGCGATGCAAAGAAGAGATTTTTTCAAGTATGGGATCGGAAGCGCGGGGTTGGCACTCGGGGCGGGACGGCCGTTTCAGGGGAATGAAGGGTTCGTCTCGCGCACCGGACCCCACGGACGCCCCTGGTGGGTCAAGGAGATCGACAGCCCGAAACTGCCCATCCAGGACGATGTCTATTCCCGATTCGATGCTTCGAAAAACGTCTTTGGGTCATTCATCAAGTACTACGGCCTGGACAATGCCAAGGAACTGAGGGTCCGGAGTCTGGAGCTGGAGCAGCTTTACTATCGGGAAAACAAGCCCGGCTACCGTCTCCAGGACCATGCTCTGGCCGACGCCGCTTGGACGGTCTCGAGGGCGGGCGGATTGAATCGAGGCCTCCGATCCTGGACGCGCCGATCCATACCTTCACCGGCCGACCGCGGTTTCGACAGGTACCAAGGAACCCCGGAAGAGGCGGCCCGGATTATCAAACAAGCCGCCCGCTATTTCGGGGCGGCGACCACGGGGATCGCGATCCTGGACCGCCGGCATATCCATTCCCGGGAGATGGGCCGGGATATCGTCTTCGAGCCCGTCGATGAGCCTTACGACACCTCCGAAAAACTCGTCATTCCCGATGCCTGCCGATACGCCGTTGCCGTGAGCATCCATCAATCTCTCGATAACATTCAGTGCTCCCCCACCGCCGTCGGCAGTGCCGGGGCGTCGCTCGGCTACAGCCGGGCGGAATTCCTGGTCGCATCCCTCGCTGAATTCATCCGCGGATTGGGCTATGTCGCCATTCCGAGCGTCAATGACTTGGGTTCCAGCGTGGCCATCGCCGTCGATGCCGGCCTCGGCGAGCTGGGCCGAACCAACCGGCTCGTCACTCCCGAATACGGACCCAACGTCCGTCTGGCCAAGGTCCTGACCGATCTGCCCCTGGCTGTCGATAAACCCATCGATTTCGGGTTGCTTGAATTTTGCAGGATCTGCAAACGCTGCGCGGAGGCGTGCCACCCCCGAGCCCTGTCCTTCGACGACGAACCGTCGTTTGAAGTCAAGGGGGAATGGAACAATCCCGGCCATAAGGCCTGGTTCGAGGATGAACCCAAGTGCTTCGCCTACTGGCAGGAATCGGTCTCGGGATGCAGCATCTGCGTCGGCGTCTGTCCCTGGTCCAAAAAGGACAAGACCATGATCCACGAGATCGTCAAAACCGCCGGCGCCAAGATTCCCGCGCTCAGCGGCTTTTTTACGACCATGGACAAGGCTTTCGGCTACGGCCGGCAACGCGATGCGGCCGAATGGTGGACGCTGGATATTCCCGAATACGGGATCGATACCCGGCCGAGGAAAGGTTAAGGTCATGAATCGCCGGAAAAACTGGCTTCATTGGCTGACGCGCGGCCTCTGGCTCCTCTGGCTTGCCTTCTGGGCCGAAGTCGCCATCGGGTCCTGGAAAGAGCTCGAGAGCCGGGCTTTCACGATCTCTCTCATCGTCTTCGTCGTCAGCCTGGTCGTGGGCGCGGGCCTCTGGTTGAAAGGCCGGGCCCGCTCTTCGCACAAGGCCTCATGAGCGAACGCGGCGCCGCGCCGGGCCCGCTTTCCTTCCGGTTCGGACCGGACGTCCTTCACGACATCGGCGCCGCACATGGTAAGGAATGGCTGGTCACGAACGGCATCGGGGGTTTTGCCTCCTCGTCCGTGATCGGGCTGAACACGCGCCGCTATCATGGCCTCCTCGTGGCCTCCCTGCACCCGCCGGTCCAGAGACGCATCCTCGTGAGTTCCGTCGATGAGACGGTCATTCTCGGGGAGAGGTCGTTCGAGCTCGGCGTCCACCAGTATCCCGGCGTGATCCATCCCCAAGGACACGTCTATCTCACTTCTTTCGATTTCAAATTCCATCCTCTTTTTTCCTACGAGGTGGGTGGAGCCCCCCTGACGAAAGCCATCTGGATGGAGCACGGCAGGAACACGACGTTCATCCGATATGCATGGCATGGGAAAGAGAGTCTCCGAATACGCCTTCGTCCCATGCTGAACGACCGGGATTATCACGGGATGCAGCGAGCTTCGGATGACCCGGATCGTTACTTGATCCGCCGAGAAGAATTCCATTTGGACGTTCGATCCTCCCCCGACGCCGTTCCCTATTTTGTCGCTTGGTCCCAGGGATCGTTCCATCCCGAAAGCGACTGGTACTACCGCACGGAATATGCCTTGGAGCGGGAGCGGGGGCTCGATTTCCAGGAGGACCTTTTCAGCCCCGGCTTCATTGAGACGGACCTTTCGCCCGGCACTCCGCTTTTCCTGAGGCTTTCGACGGACACGCCGGTCCCTCCGTTCGAGCTGGGGGGAGAGGCGCCTGCAAGCCTCGTAACGTTCGTGAGGAGGAAAGAGGAGTTATTGGCCCATCAAGCCGGGGCCCTGTCCCCCGAACGGGCTCGGCTCGTCCTCTCCGCCGACGAGCACATCGTGAAGCGTGAATCCACCCGGTCCGAGACGGTCATCGCCGGCTACCCCTGGTTCACGGACTGGGGCAGGGACACGATGATCGCCTTGCCCGGCTTGGCCCTGGCCACGGGCCGGTATGACGAGGCCAAGGCTGTCCTGAGGACCTTCGCTTCGTTCATCGACCGGGGGATGATCCCCAATCTTTTTCCGGACGGAGGGCAACCACCGGAATTCAATTCGGCGGATGGGACCCTGTGGTTCGTCGTCGCTCTTCACAAGTACTTCGAAAAAACCGGAGATCTAGCCTTCCTGGAGGAGATATCCCCCCGGCTGGACGAGATCGCCTCGGAACACATCAAAGGGACGAGATTCGGGATCAGGGTCGCCGCGGACGGTCTGCTTGCGGCGGGCGGGCCGGGAACACAGCTGACCTGGATGGACGCCAAGGTCGGCGACAAGGTGATCACCCCGCGCTTCGGTAAGCCGGTCGAGGTCAACGCCCTGTGGATCAACGTCCTCTTCATTCTCGAGCGGTTCAAGAGCCGGCTGAAGAAGGCTCCGTCCCTCCCTCTCGACCCGCGACAAACGCGCCGGGAATTCGTCCGCCGGTTCTGGAATCCCGAAGAGAAATGCCTTTACGATGTCGTCGACGGCCCGAACAAGGACGCGACCATCCGGCCCAACCAGATCTTCGCCGCGGCCCTGCCTTTTCCTCTGCTGAGCCGGACGCGGGCGCGTCACATGCTCGCCTCCGTCAAAAAGCACCTCCTGACGCCTCTGGGGCTGAGGACTCTTGACCGAAACCATCCGGATTATCGGCCCCGCTATCGTGGGGACCCCGTTGAGAGAGATTCCGCTTATCATCAGGGCACGGCCTGGCCGTGGTTGATCGGGCCTTATCTTCAGGCCTATGCCTATGCCTACGGAAAGCCCCGCCCCACGGGGCGCGTCTTGCGCCATCAGATCGCCCCCCTGTTCCGGCATCTGTCCGAAGCCGGCCTCGGCCATATCTCGGAGGTCGTGGACGGCGATTCGCCGCACGCGCCCGGCGGTTGCTTCGCCCAAGCCTGGTCTGTGGGGACCCTTCTCGAGGCGCTGGACACATTTGAGCCGGGAACGCGATCTTAAGGAGCTAACGGTGGAAAACACCCTGTCTGAGAGATTGTCGGGTCAAACCGCGGTCGTCACCGGAGCGAGCTCGGGGATCGGCCAAAGCGTCGCCATGGCCCTGGCCCGGGCCGGGGCCAACGTGGTCATCAACTACGGCACCCGGCGCGAGCCCGCGGAGCAAATGGCCGTCGACCTCACGAAAGAGGGCCGCCAGGCCATGACGTTCCAGGCGGACGTCAGCCGGGAGGACCAGGTCGCCCGCATGTTCCAAGCCGCGATCGCACGCTTCGGCACCGTCCACATCCTCGTCAACAACGCGGGCATCCAGAAGGATTCCCCGGTCGTTTCGATGAGCCTCGCGGATTGGCAGAAAGTGATCGACATCAACCTCACCGGGCAGTTCCTCTGTGCCCGGGAGGCGGCCCGCGAGTTCCTGCGCCGGGGCGTTCAGCCGGAGATCTCCTCGGCGGCGGGAAAGATCATCTGTATCAGCTCGGTCCACGAGATCATTCCCTGGGCCAACCACGCCAACTACGCCGCTTCCAAGGGCGGTGTCCTCCTCCTCATGAAGACGCTGGCCCAGGAGCTCGCCCCTCACAAGATCCGCGTCAACAGCATCGCACCCGGGGCTGTCAAGACCGCGATCAACCGTTCCGCCTGGTCGACGCCGGAGGGGCGCGAGGGGATGATGAAATTGATCCCGTACGGGCGGCTCGGAGAACCGGGCGACATCGCGGCCGCCGCGGTCTGGCTGGCCGGCGACGACTCGGACTACGTCAACGGAACGACGATCTTCGTCGACGGCGGCATGACCCTTTATCCGGGCTTTACCTCGGGAGGGTGAGGAGAGCGTCCGGCGGAGCGAAGGAGATAGACCGATGGCCGAAGGAAAAGCTGGGGGAGCGGAAAGGAAGCGGCTCGCAGACAACAATGAGCACCGGGTTTTTTGGAAGAAATGGGGCCCCTATCTGAGCGAGCGGCAATGGGGCACGGTCCGAGAAGACTACAGTGAAAACGGGACGGCCTGGGAGGACTTCCCGCACGACCATGCCCGGTCCCGAGCCTACCGTTGGGGAGAAGACGGGATCGCCGGCATTTCGGACATCAACCAGGACCTCTGTTTCGCTCTGGCGCTCTGGAACGGGCAGGACGAGATCCTGAAGGAGAGGCTGTTCGGCCTGACCGGCAACGAGGGCAATCACGGCGAGGACGTCAAAGAGCTCTATTATTATCTGGACAACACGCCGACCCATTCTTACATGAAATATCTCTACAAATATCCCCATGAGCGGTTCCCCTATGAAGAGCTCAGAGCTGAGAACCGTAGGCGGTCGAAGACCGAGCCCGAATACGAGCTGCTCGACACCGGCCTTTTCGACCACAACGCCTATTTCGACGTCTTCGTGGAGTACGCCAAGCGGGAATTCGATGACATGTTCATCAAGATCGCCGTCTTCAATCGCGGAGCCGAGGCGGCAGAGATCACCGTGCTTCCCACGCTCTGGTTCCGGAACACCTGGTCCTTCGGCAAGATCAAGAAGAAGCCTTCCATTCGAGAGATCCCTGCCGGCGGGAACGTCCGGGCCCTCCGGGCCGAACACGAGACGCTGGGCCGCACGTTCCTCTTCGGGCAGAGCGCGGATGACGTCCTGTTCACGGAAAACGAGACCAACTACGAGCGGCTCTTCGGCGTCAATAATCCGAGTCCTCGGACGAAAGACGCCTTCCACTCTATCATCGTCCACGGCCAACCGCCGAACCCGCCGGACTCTAAAGAAGGGACAAAGGCCGCCTTTGTCTACCGACTCACCGTTCCGGCCGGCGGGGATCGGACGATCTGGTTGAGATTCGCCGCTCAGAATTCCGAAGACGACCCTTTCCACGATACCGAAGCCGTTCTCAAAGCCCGGCTGTCCGAGGCGGATGCGTTTTATGCGCCTTTTGTTCCGCCCGGCGCCGGTCCCGATGCGGCTCTCGTCCAACGCCAGGCCTTCGCCGGACTCCTGTGGTCGAAACAATATTACAACTACGAGATCGAAACCTGGCTCCGGGGCGACCCCGGGCAGCCCCGGCCGCCGGAATCCAGAAAGCGGGGTCGGAACGCCGACTGGCCCTATCTCTTTAATCGCGATGTCATCAGCATGCCCGACAAGTGGGAATACCCCTGGTATGCGACATGGGATCTCGCTTTTCACTGTGTCTCTCTCGCCCTGATCGACCCCCACGATGCCAAGAGACAGCTCATTCTGTTTCTGAGGGAATGGTATATGCATCCGAACGGCCAGCTCCCGGCCTACGAGTGGGCCCTCGGAGATGTCAATCCTCCCGTCCATGCCTGGGCCTGCCTGCGCGTCTACGAAATCGAAAGGGAGATGACGGGGCGAGGAGACGTCGCATTCCTGAAACGGACCTTCCACAAACTCCTGCTCAACTTCACATGGTGGGTCAATCGCAAAGACCTCGAAGGGCGCAACATCTTCCAAGGCGGGTTCCTGGGCCTCGACAACATCGGAATCTTCGACCGAAGCCGGCCTTTGCCGACGGGCGGGCATCTCGAGCAGGCCGACGCCACAGGTTGGATGGCGATGTACGCATTGAATATGATGGTCATCGCCCTGGAGATCGCCGCGACCGATCCGGCCTATGAGGACGTGGCCTCCAAGTTCTTCGAACACTTCGCTCACATCGCCGAAGCTTTCAACAGCTGGGGCGGCGAAGACCGGGTCCGGCTCTGGAATGAAGAGGACGGTTTCTTCTACGACGCCGTCCACTCCGACGACGGCCGCTCGATCGAGCTGAAAATCCGGTCTCTCGTCGGCATCATCCCTCTGTATGCCGTGGCCGTCATGGATTCCTCCATTTTGACGAAGTTCCCGGGATTCGCGAAGCGGCTGCGCTGGTTCCGCGAGAACCGCAAGGCCCTGGACAAGAGCCTCGTCGTCGAAGAGATCTCCGGCGTCGAGACGATCCTCTTCTCCCTGCTCAAGAGGGATCACCTCGCCCGCATCCTCAAACGGGTTCTGGACGAAAAGGAATTTCTGGCCCCGGGCGGCATTCGGTCCCTATCCAAAGAACATCGGGATCGCCCCTTTTCGCTGTCCCTGCCCGGTGGTCGCTTCAGCATCCCCTATGAGCCGGGGGAATCGACAAGCTCTCTCTTTGGAGGAAACTCCAACTGGCGGGGCCCGATCTGGATGCCGACCAACTATCTTCTGATCGAATCTCTCAAGCTATTCGGACACTATTTCGGCGATTCTTTTCAGGTTGAGTGCCCCACAGGGTCGGGGCAGACAGCCGAGCTGGGAGAGGTCGCCCGCCGGCTGGCCCATCGGCTTTGCAGCATCTTTTTCGAAGACGACAAAGGCCGCCGCCCGATCCACGGCCGTGAGACCCGTTATGCCGACGACCCCTATTTTCGGAATCTGGTCCTTTTCTACGAACATTTCCATGGAGACACATGCAGGGGGATCGGAGCCTCTCATCAAACAGGCTGGACGGCCCTGATCGCCAACCTCATCAAGGAGACCGGTTGAATGCTCCCATTCAATATCCTAAAATCATGCCGTCGGATTTGTTTCTCCAGGGAATCATGCAACCGAATTACGACCTGCAGTTTTCCGTCATTTTTGAAAGGCGGACGATGAAAGAGATAAAAACTCTCGGCATAGACCTGGGAGGGACAAAAGTCGAGACGGCCCTTATCGATGAACGGGGCCGGGTCCTGTCCTCCCATCGAGAGCCGACTCATCCGGACCGCGGGCCGAAAAGGATCATCGACGATATCGTCAACTGCATCGATAAGTGCCTGGACAAGGGTGCCGGGCGGGCCACAGCCCTGGGCATCGGCGTTGCCGGCCAAGTCGACAAAGAGGGCGTCGTCCGGGCCTCTCCGAACCTCGGCTGGACCGATGTTCCTCTCAAATCGCTTCTCGAAGCCAAAACCGGGTTGCCCGTTGCCGTCATCAACGACGTGCGAGCCGCCCTCTGGGGGGAATGGCGTCATGGCGCCGGACGGGGCACCGACGATCTGGTTGTCGTCTTCGTCGGAACGGGCATTGGCGGGGGGGTCGTCAGCGGCGGCCGGGTCCTCGAAGGCTGCGGGAACGCCGCCGGAGAGCTCGGTCATATGGTCATCGTCCGGGACGGGAGGAAATGCCATTGCCCCAACCACGGCTGCCTGGAAGCCTACGCGGGCGGCTGGGCCATCGCCGAACGAGCGCAGGCCTCAGTCCGCTCCGACCCGGTCGCGGGACAACGCCTGGTCTCCCTGGCCGGAAGCGTCGAAGACATCACGGCGGAGACCGTTGCCCGGGCGTTCGGTGCACAAGACGCCCTGGCCCGGCGGCTGATCGAGGAAACGGCGGACCTCCTCGGCCAAGGTCTAGTCGGCGTCGTCAATGCTTTCAACCCCTGTCGCCTTGTCCTCGGCGGCGGTGTCATCGAGGGGCTCCCCGAAATGATCTCTATTATTGAGAAGACCGTCCGCAGCCGGGCTCTCGAAGCGGCGTCGGAAGGGCTGATGATCGTCCGCGCGGCATTGGGGACACAGGCCGGGACCATCGGAGCGGCCGCCCTGGCCCGGGAGAGAACATAAAGGAGGAGAATCATGGAACTTGCCGTCATCGGACTCGGCCGCATGGGCGGCAACATGGCCGAACGACTTGCAGCCGGAGGTCACCGGGTCATCGGTTACGCCCGCCATGCCGAGACGATCGAAGCCGCCGAGAAAAAAGGCATTGTCGGAGCCTCTTCCCTGGAGGATCTCGTGTCACACATGGCTCCGCCGCGGGTGATCTGGATCATGATCCCCGTAGGAAAGCCCATTGACGAGACCCTTGAAACCCTTGTCCCGATGCTGGCGCCCGACGACGTCATCATCGACGGCGGCAACTCCTTTTACAAGGACACGATGCGCAGGGCTTTGGAGCTGCGGGAGAAGAAGATCCATTATGTGGACTGCGGGACAAGCGGGGGGATCTGGGGCCTCAAGGAAGGCTACAGTTTGATGATCGGCGGCGAAGAAGATGCCGTTCGGCATCTCCGTCCCATCTTCGAAACTCTGGCCCCCGCCCCGGATAAGGGCTGGGGACATGTCGGACCTTCCGGGGCCGGTCATTTCGTCAAAATGATCCACAACGGCATCGAATACGGGCTGATGCAGGCCTATGCGGAGGGTTACGCCCTCATGAAAGGCAAAACCGAGTTCGACTTGGATCTCCACCGAATCTCCGAGATCTGGCGATTCGGGAGCGTCGTCCGATCCTGGCTCCTCGACCTCGCGGCGGAAGCCCTTGCTGAAGATCATGGTTTGGACGCCGTTTTGCCTTATGTCTCCGATTCCGGAGAGGGACGTTGGACCGTGATGGAGGCGATCGAGCAAGGTCAAACGGCGCCGGTCATCACTCTTTCTCTCATGCAGCGTTTCCACTCGCAGGACAGCTTCGGCTTTGCGGACAGGGTTCTGGCCGTCCTTCGGAAAAAGTTCGGCGGCCACGAGATTAAAAAGAAGGAATAGCCGTGGCGGACAAAACGATCGATCCTCATGTTTTCGTGATCTTCGGGGCGACCGGGGATCTGGCCCAAAAAAAGCTCATCCCGGCCCTGTACGAATTGATCCGGCAAGCCCACCTTGAAAAGACCTGTCGAATTCTCGGGGTCGGCTCCAAAGACATCGGCGATGACGGTTTCCGAAAAAAAACCACGGAAGCTCTGACGCAGGCCGGCTTTTCCAAGGCTGAAGCCGGGGCCTGGTGCTCCGCCTGCATTCACTATCAACCGGTGGACCTTTCTTCCGCCGGCAACGCCGTTCTGTCTTCGCGCATCGCGGATCTTGAAAAGACGTATCGTTTGCCGGGAAACCGGACCTTTTATCTCGCACTCCCCCCACCCCTTTTCCCCGACGCCATCCGGCACATCGGCGACTCGGGCCTGAACAGAAGCCACGGCTGGACCCGGCTCGTCGTTGAAAAACCGTTCGGCCGGGACGGAGCCACAGCCGGGGATTTAAACAGATTGATCTTCAAGTATTTCGATGAACCTCAGATCTTCCGCATCGACCACTACCTCGGAAAGGAGACGGTCCAAAACCTTCTCGTGTTCCGGTTCGCCAACACCATCTTCGAATCGCTGTGGAACCGGGACAGGATCGGCAGCGTGGAAATCACCGCCGCCGAGACGATCGGCGTCGAAGATCGGGCCCGCTATTATGACGGCGCGGGAGCCTTGCGCGACATCATCCAGAACCACCTGACGCAGCTCCTGGCCCTTGTCGCGATGGAACCGCCGGCCCTCTTCGATCCGGAGTCGATCCGGAACGAGAAACTCAAGGTCCTCCAGTCCATCGGGCCCCTGGAGCCGGAATCCGCGGTCTTCGGCCAATACACCACCGGGGAGATCGACGGACATGCCGCCAGGAGTTACCGGGAAGAACCGGGTGTCCGTGCGGATTCCATCACGGAAACCTATGTGGCCATTCGAGTCCGAATCGACAACTGGCGGTGGCAGGGCGTTCCCTTTTTCCTCCGGACCGGAAAACGCCTGGCCCGCCGCTTGACCCGGATCGCCGTAAACTTCCGGCGCCCCCCCGTCTGTATGTTCAAGTCTTCCGGCGGTTGCCGGATCGAGCCCAACCGGCTGGTGATCTCGGTCCAGCCCGATGAGGGGTTTCGTCTCTTTTTTGATATCAAGGAACCCGGAGAGCCCTTGCGACTGAGGACCGAAGACCTGCGTTTTCGTTATGCCGAGGCCTTCGGGAAATTGCCGGAAGCCTATCAGACACTCCTCAGGGATGTCCTCACCGGCGACCCAACCCTCTTTGTCAGATCGGACGAGGTGGAAACGTCATGGAGACTCTATGCGCCTCTGCTTGAAAAACGCTCTCTCCCGTCCTTTTATCAAGCGGGCTCCTGGGGACCGGCCGAGGCCGACGCGCTGATCGTCCGGGACGGACAGTCATGGTTGAATACGTGAGGGATGCCGAAGTCTTACGATTCGACCGGCTCGACAACGCAAATCGGGCCCTGGCCGAACGCCTCGCCGAAGTCGCCGTCGAGACCGTCCGGAATCGGGAACGATTCACCCTCGCCCTCGCCGGAGGTTCGACTCCGCGAGGGCTTTACGAATGTCTCGCCGCGCATTATCAAAAGCGGATCCCCTGGGACCGGACTCATCTCTTTTGGGGAGACGAGCGCTGGGTTCCCAAGACGGATCAGGCAAGCAACTATCGCATGGCTCATGATACTCTGATTTCAAGAATTCCCGTCCCGGCTGTAAATGTCCACCCCATGCCTGTCGATATCGGGCCGCCCGCCGAAGTCGCGCTTGCGTACGAGAAGATCCTGAGAAAATTCTTTGAGTCAAGCGACAGGGACACCCCGGAGAAGACTTTTGATGTGTTTCTGCTCGGCGTCGGGGCGGACGGTCACACGGCCTCGCTGTTTCCTGAAGACCCCGTCCTCGAAGAGCGAACACGGTGGGTCCGAAGCGTAACGGCGCCCGGCGCCATGACCCCGCGGAAGAGGATCACGCTCACTCTGCCTCCCATTATCGTTTCCCGATACGCCTTTGTTCTTGCCGCGGGTCCGGAAAAAGCCGGGGTGGTCGACCTCCTCCTCCGGAATCCCGATGAAGCCCGGCGGCGATTTCCCGCAGCCCGAGTCCGAACACGGGCGGGATCGACATGGTTTGTTGCCACGAAGAGATAAATCGACTAATATATACAAATATGATCGGGATTCCGATAAATTCATGATCGAAACTTCAGGAAAAAAGCGAAATGAGCTCTTTTGCAACCCGCGTTCAATCCGAATGCCGATCGGATCTCACCGCCGCCGGGATCGGCATCATCCAAGTCAATGTCGGGCTCAAGTGCAATCTGAGCTGCCGTCACTGCCATCTGGAATGCGGTCCGGAACGGTGGGAGTCCATGTCCCGGCCCGTCATGAGGACCGTGCTTTCGGCGGCCGATCGTGTGAAGCCGGAACTGGTCGACATTACGGGAGGCGCTCCCGAACTCCACCCGCAGATCAGGGATTTCATCCGGGCGCTTCGTGAAAGCGGGAATGCAGTCCAACTCCGGACGAACCTCACGGTGCTGTCAGAGCCGGGCTTGGAGGACCTGCCGGAATTCCTGAAAGAAAACCGTGTCCGTCTCGTCGCCTCCCTTCCCTGCTATCTCGAAGAGAACGTCTGCGCACAGAGAGGCCGCGGCGTCTACGGGAAGAGCGTCGAAATGCTGACCCGGCTCAATGCTCGCGGTTACGGCCGATCGCCGGAGCTGCCCTTGATACTCGTTTATAATCCCGGCGGACCATTTCTTCCGCCGAACCAGTTCGAACTCGAAAAGGACTACCGCCGGGAACTCGACAGCCGATTCGGCATCGCCTTTACGGAACTTCTGACGATCACCAACATGCCCCTCGGGCGATTCTGGGAGACTCTGAAACAGGAGATGAAGGATGGAGAGTACATGAAACTCCTCCACGACAGGTTCAATTGCCGGACAGTCGACAATCTGATGTGCCGCCGTCAAATCAGTATCGGCTGGGATGGAACCCTTTATGACTGCGATTTCAACATGGTCCTCGGACTGCCCATCGGCGGCGGGTTGCCCCGCAAGATCGAACATTTCGAACCGGAAAGGTATGCCGCAAGAAAAATTCGGACCGGAGATCACTGTTTCGGCTGCACGGCCGGATTCGGATCCTCCTGCGGAGGCGCGCTTGCCGCCGGAAAGAACTGAAACAGGCTCGAAAAAGCCGAGCCTCGCCAAACCCATCGCCCTCTTCGCCGTTCTTCTGGCCTTGATTGTCCTGGCCCGCGTTTTCGACCTCGGCGGCCGCGTCGGCGAACTTCGGGCCTGGATTCTGGCTCTCGGCGGTTGGGGACCTTTCGTTTATATTCTGATCTATATTGCGGCCGTGGTCCTGGCCGTTCCGGGTTCGGCCGTGACCGTCGTGGCCGGCGTCCTTTTCGGTTCCGTCCGCGGTATCGCCGTCGTCAGCGCCGGCTCGACAATCGGCGCCGCCCTGGCCTTCCTGATCGCCCGGCATATCGCCAGAGACTCCGTCGCCCGTCGATTCGAAACGAACGCCAAGTTTCAATCGCTCGACCGCCTGACAAGAGACCATGGGGCCGCGATCGTCGCCATCACCCGCCTCGTGCCGCTCTTTCCGTTCAATCTTCTCAATTTCGGTTTCGGGCTGACCCATGTCCGCTTCCGGACCTATGTCTTCTGGTCCTGGCTGTGCATGTTGCCGGGAACGGTCCTCTACGTCGTGGGCTCGGATGCCGTGTCGACCGCCGTCGCCCAAAGAAGAATTCCCTGGGTTCTGGTTTTTGTCCTCGTGGCCGTGGCGGCCCTACTCGCGGTTCTTGTCCGGGAGGCCCGAAAAAAACTCAGAGAGAAGGAGGGTCAAAATGCCCGAATCTAAACCGTTTCATGTCGTTCCCGGCGACGCGCACGATAACGTTCTGATCGCCAACGCCCATCCCCCATCCTGGGTGAACCCGGAGCCGGCCTCGAGCTATAACCTCGTGGTCATCGGCGCCGGCACCGCGGGACTGGTCGCGGCGGCCGGGGGCGCCGCGGTGGGGGCCAGGGTGGCACTCATCGAGAAAGCTCTGATGGGTGGCGACTGCCTGAACTATGGCTGTGTGCCCTCCAAAGCCGTCATCCGTTCCTCCCGGACCGCGGCCGAAATCCGGAACGCCGCGGATTTCGGGATTGTTGCGGGCGGTCCTGTCGATATCGACTTCGCCAAAGTCATGGAGCGGATGCGGCGCCTTCGGGCGCAGATCAGCGGACACGATTCGGCCGAACGGTTTAAAGGCCTGGGCGTGGACGTGTTCCTTGGGGAGGCCCGCTTCTTCGACAAACGCAGGATCGAGGTCGGCGGAAAGTTCCTGAAATTCGCCAAGGCCCTGATCGCCACGGGAGCCAAGCCGATTCATCCCCCGATCCCAGGGCTGGCCGAGGCGGGGTTTCTGACCAATGAAACGGTATTTACGCTGACCCGAAGACCGGAGTCGCTGGCCGTCATCGGCGGAGGGCCGATTGGTTGCGAACTGGCTCAGGCTTTCCGCCGCCTGGGTTCGAAGGTCACGATCATCCAGAGGGACGTTCAATTTCTGCCTCGGGAAGACCGGGATGCAGCGGAGCTCCTGGGCTGCGTTTTCGCCGAGGAAGACATCGTCTGCAAACTCAATGCTCGGATCACGCAGGTGACGGTCTTGAACGGAAAAAAACGCATCCATTTCACGGTCGACGGCCGCGAGGAGATGATCGAGGCCGAAGAAATCCTTGTCGGTGCCGGCCGGGCTCCGAACGTCGAGGGTCTGAATCTCGAAGCGGCCGGCGTGGATTTCGATGCGCGCTCCGGCGTCAAGGTCAACGGTTATCTTCAGACGACAAATCGGCGCATCTACGCGGCGGGAGACGTCGCCTTCCCCTTCAAGTTCACCCACATAGCCGAAGCGACGGCCCGGATCGTCGTTCAGAACGCCCTTTTCCTGAAAAGCAAGAAGACGAAATCTCTGACCATTCCCTGGTGCACCTACACCGACCCCGAGATCGCCCACGTCGGGATGTCCGAGAAGGAAGCCCAGGCCGCGGGGATCAAGGTCCGGACATTCGTTCGCCCGTTCAAAGACGTTGACAGGGCCGTCCTCGACGGCGAAGACAACGGTTTTGTCAAAATCCACGTCAAGAAGGAGAAGGATCGGATTGTGGGCGCAACGATCGTCGGCCGCCATGCCGGGGAGATGATCAGTGAGATCACCGCGGTCATGGCCGCCGGCAAGGGGGTCAAGCTCCTGGCCGCCTCGGTCATCCATCCCTATCCCACCCAGGCCGATGCCGTCAAACAGGCCTCCGGGCAGTATTACGCCGGCCTGATGAAACCTTTCCTGAAAAAAGCCCTTGGAAAGTGGTTTTCCTGGAAAAGGTAAGGGAAATCGGTGCGCGCGACGCGGCTGATCGTTTTTGTCCGTTATCCCGTCGCCGGGAGAGTCAAGACGCGCCTCATCCCCGTACTCGGCGAAGACGGGACCGCATCCCTCTCGCGGAGCATGGCGGAACACACTCTGAAATGGGCTTCCCGCCTGTCCGGCAAACACAGGGCCGATCTGGAGATTCGCTTCGACGGCGGATCGGTTCCAGAAACCGCGGCTTGGCTCGGGGAAAATGTCCGCTGTATCCCGCAGGGCGACGGGGACCTCGGAGACCGGATGAGCCGGGCTTTCCGGGACAGCTTCATGGACGGCATCAAAAAAACCGTACTCATCGGAACCGACATCCCCGAACTCACGGTCTTCCATATCCGCGCCGCCTGGAAAGCCCTGGATGAAAACGACACGGTCCTTGTTCCCGCTCCCGACGGCGGGTACGGACTGATCGGTGTTCGGAGGTTTTATCCGGAATTATTCCGGGGGCTTGCGTGGGGGACGGAGACGGTCCTTGAGGGGACTCTGGCGAGGGCCGCCGATCTGGGCTTATGCGTCAAGTCCTTTCCGGCTCTGCCCGATGTGGATGTCGCCGGTGACCTTCCCGTCTGGGAGCGGACGAAGCGGCGGTTTTTGTCCATCGTCATCCCGACTCTGAACGAAGGACCCCGATTGAAGCGAACCCTGGACTCCATCGGCCAGACGCCCGATACGGAAGTCATTGTCGCCGACGGGGGGAGCCGGGATGAGACATTGAGCGTCGCGCGGAAGGCCGGGGCGAAGATCGTCTCCTGCCGGCCGGGCCGCGGCGTCCAGCTCAACGCGGGCGCGGCGGAGGCCTCGGGATCCATCCTGCTTTTTCTCCACGCCGATACGCTTCTTCCCGGCAACCACGCCGCTCTCGTCCGCGGAGCACTGGAAGACCCGCTCGTCGCCGGAGGGTCTTTTGCCCTGAAATTCGAGCCCGGCCCGCCGCTTCTCAAAATCAACGAGATCACGGCCAACTGGAGGACCCGGCTTTTCCATCTGCCGTTCGGAGACCAGGCCCTTTTCGTGCGCGCTTCGCTCTTCCATCTTCTTGGAGGTTACAAAAACATCCCCCTGATGGAGGACGTGGACTTCGCCCGCCGCCTTCATCGCGCCGGTCGGACGGTTGTTCTCCGCCCTCCCGTTCTGACGTCATCCCGAAAATATGCCGGCGGATACTGGCGGAGAAACATCACGAACAAAGTCGTTTTCGCCGGTTATTTTCTGGGTGTCACCCCCGAAAAGCTGGTGGAAATGTACCGGCGCGGAGGACACCCATGACCCCTCTTGACACGCTCGTCGAAAAAAGCATCAATACGATCAGGACCCTGTCCATGGACGCCGTCCAGGCGGCCAACTCGGGCCACCCGGGCACGCCGATGGCCATGGCCCCCGTCGCCTATGTCCTGTGGCGGGATTTCTTGCGCTTCGATCCCGCCAGCCCACTCTGGCCGAACCGCGACCGTTTCGTCCTCTCGGCGGGCCATGCCTCCATGCTTCTCTACGCCCTGCTTCACCTGGCGGGCGTCAAAGCCGTGAATCCCAAGTACGAAACCCTCGGCAGGCTCTCAGTGACGCTCGACGACATCAAGAGCTTCCGCCAGCTGGACAGCAAGGCGCCCGGGCATCCTGAATACCGTTGGACCTCGGGCGTCGAGACGACGACGGGCCCCTTGGGGCAGGGGCTGGCCACCAGCGTCGGCATGGCCATAGCGGGTCGGTGGATGGCCGAATATTTCAACCGCCCCGGCTTCCCGATGTTCGACTACAACGTTTACGCCCTGGCCGGCGACGGATGCATGATGGAAGGCGTTTCCAGCGAGGCCGCATCGCTCGCCGGACACCTGAAGCTGGGGAACCTCTGCTGGATTTACGACAACAACAAGATCACCATCGAAGGGCCGACGAGCCTGGCCTTCTCCGAAGACGTGGGCCGTCGCTTCGAGGCTTACAGGTGGGACGTCATCCAGGTGACTTCCGCCAATGATCTGGAGCTTCTAGCCCGGACGTTCCGGTCGTTCGAGGATCCCTCCGACAGGCCGACGTTGATCATCGTCGACAGCCATATCGGCTACGGCTCTCCTCATAAGCAGGACCGCGCCTCGGCCCATGGCGAACCGCTGGGCGAGGACGAGATCAGGCAGACGAAACGGGCCTACGGCTGGCCGGAGGACGCCAAGTTCCTGGTCCCGGACGAGGTCAGGGATCATTTCGCTTCGGGCATCGGGACCCGCGGCCGGGCCCTGCGCGAAACCTGGTTCTCGATGTTCGACCGATACAGAGAGGCCCACCCTGAACGGGCCGATCACCTCTACAGGATGCAGCACCGGCAGCTGCCGGACGGATGGGACAAGGGCCTTCCCGTGTTCCCGGCCGACGAGAAAGGCCAGGCCGGCCGGGCGAGCTCGGCAGCCGTCCTCAACACGCTGGCACAGAACATCCCCTGGCTGATCGGGGGCTCGGCCGACCTGGCCCCGTCGACACGGACGCGCTTGACCTTCTCCGGGGCCGGGGACCTCGAAGCGGGCCGCTACTCGGGACGGAATCTTCATTTCGGCATCCGCGAGCATGCCATGGCCGCCGTTCTCAACGGACTGTCATTGTCCAAGATCCGGCCTTTCAGCTCGGGCTTCCTTATCTTCAGCGACTATGGCCGGCCGTCGCTGCGGCTCAGCGCTCTCATGGAGCTTCCCGTGATCCATATCTTCACTCACGATTCCATCGGCGTCGGGGAGGACGGCCCGACTCATCAGCCGGTCGAACATCTGGCGTCCCTGCGTGCCGTCCCCGGATTGATCGTCCTTCGGCCCGCCGACGCCAACGAAGTGGTCGAAGCCTGGAGATTGATCATCCAGCTTCGTCACGAACCCGTAGCCCTCGTGCTCAGCCGTCAGAACCTGCCCACGTTCGACCGGGTGAAATACGGCGCGGCCTCGGGAGTCGCCCAGGGAGCCTATGTCCTCGCCGGCGCGGGGGCCGGCAAACCCGAGGTGCTGTTGATGGCCAGCGGAAGCGAGGTCGCACTCTGCCTTGACGCTTACTTGAAGCTCGAGGCGGAAGGGATCGTGGCCCGGGTGATCAGCATGCCCTCCTGGGAACTCTTCGAGAAACAGAGCCGGGCCTATCGGGAAAGCGTCCTTCCCCCGGACGTCACGACCCGAGTCTCCGTCGAACAGGCCTCGACGCTCGGGTGGGCCAAGTATGTCGGGCCGTCCGGTCGTTCGATCGGGATGGAGACCTTCGGGGCGTCCGCTCCGCTGGAGGCGCTGCAAAGGAGATTCGGGTTTACGGCCGAAAGGATCGTCGAAACGGTGCATGAGATTCTGGCGGAGGTCGTTCCGTGATCCGGGCCGTGATCTTCGACCTGGACGGGACGCTGGTCCAGACGGAGAAGCTCAAGGCGGTCTCGTACGCGCGGGCCGCCGTCGAGCTTCTCCCGGTCGGGCTGGTGGAGAGCTCGGTGATCGAGGCCTTCAAGGACGTTGTGGGGCTCGATCGCTGGGAGGCCGCCCGCATCCTTGTGGAGCGCTTTGGCCTCGAGGAGAAGGCCCGGCTTCTGATGGATGGGCTCGGCGTGTCATCCCCTTCACAGGTCCTCGTCGAGCTCCGCCAGCGTCACTACCGGAGGATGATCGACGACCCTGCGGTCGTCCGCCGGCATCAATGGCCGCACAACATCGCCCTGCTCAAAATGGCCCGGAGGATGTGTTGCCAGATCGGGTTGGCCACGATGTCCTATCGCCCGGAGGTCGAGAGGATCCTGGGGATCCTGCATATCACCCGGATCTTCGACGCCGTTGCGTCGCGTGAGGACGTCGACCGCGGCAAACCGGACCCGGCGATCTATCGCCTCGTGGCCGAGCGACTTGGAGTGGCCGCCCGGGATTGCCTGGTCATCGAGGATTCGCCGAACGGCGTCAGGTCCGCCCTGGCGGCCGGGATGAGATGCATCGCCGTATCGACGCCTTTCACCCGAGAGGGGCTTCATCGAGGGGAGCGGGTCCTCAACGGCCGTTGGATCGTCGACGATCCCGGCGAGTTGATGGATGTGGTGGGCCGCATGTTCACGGAAAGCCGAGAGCAGGAGTGATATCATGAAAATCTACCTGGGTTCCGATCACGCCGGGGTGCGTCTGAAGGAAAAAATCAAGGCTGATCTGATGCGTCGAAAGATCCCCTATGAGGATCTCGGAACAACCACTCTTGACCCCGTGGATTACCCGGACTATGCTTTCCGTGTCGCCGAACATGTCGCCAAGCATAAAGGCTCGCGGGGGATCCTGATCTGCGGCACGGGAACCGGAATGACGATCGCCGCCAACAAGGTGGACGGCATTCGAGCCGTGGCGGCCTATGATACCTATTCCGCAAAAATGTCGCGTGTCGACAACGATACGAATGTCCTGGGGCTCCGGGGGCGGTATTTCCCGACCGAAAGAGCCATGAGGATCATCGCCGTCTGGTTGCGCACGCCTTTCAGCGGCAAACCCCGGCATCGGAATCGCCTCAGAAAGATCGCGGATTATGAAAAACAATGAAGACGGAAAGGCTGGCGTATATTCCCCGAGGCCCCTCGAAGAGTTGACATCGGTTGTCAATAAACGGTTAGATAGGAGCCGGATCCAGAAAGATTACAACGGAGGCAGCCGATGACCGTGATCAGCCGTTTTCACCTCGGTGAATTTCAGATAAAAGTCGAAAAACGCCTGGAGGAGTGGGAAAAGACGGGTTTTACCGGAAGGCTTCGGGCCAAGGACTATACGCTCTGGGCGGATCGCCCGGAGGAGATTTCCGACAGGTTGGGATGGCTCGACCTGCCGAAGCGGATGCCGGAAAAACTGGGTCAGATCGAATCCTTCGCCGAGGAAATCCGGATCGAAGGCTTCACGCATGTCCTGCTTTTTGGAATGGGTGGATCCAGCTTGGCGCCGGAGTTTTTTCAGAAGACCTTCGGCAATCGGCCCGGATATCCCGAACTTCTCGTTCTGGACTCCACTCATCCGGCGGCGGTCGCGGCGGCCGAAAAAGCGGTTGACCTGGATCGCACGTTGTTTATCGTCTCCAGCAAATCGGGGACGACGCTCGAAACCCTGTCCTTCCATCGATACTTTTGGGACAGAGCCGGGCGTCTGACGGGCGATCCCGGACGGCGGTTCGCCGTCATAACCGATCCAGGAACGCCGTTGGCCGCCCTGGCCGCCGAGAAGCGCTTCCGCGGGCTTTTCGAGGCGGATCCAAATGTCGGAGGGCGATACTCGGCTCTGACCGAGTTCGGCCTGGTCCCGGCCGCCGTGATCGGCATGGACATCCAGCGGCTTCTCGACGCGGCGCGGGAAGAGGCGGAAACGACCCTTCAGGTCAATCCGGTGGATGTCGCAGCGGGATATCTTCTGGGTGCCGCCCTGGGCGAAATCGCCGCGACAAGAGACAAACTGACCCTCCTCACCTCGAAGTCTCTTCGGCATTTTCCCGATTGGCTGGAACAGCTCATCGCCGAAAGCACGGGAAAAGACGGCCGGGGCATCGTTCCCGTCGCGGACGAGCCTCTTCTTCGGCCGGAAGACTACGGCGCCGACCGCGTCTTTGCCGGAATCAGCCTGGAACAGGACGGCGACCGGGATCTCGAATCCCGGCTGGACGCTCTGGAGCGGCTCGGACATCCGGTCATCCGGACAACTCTGAACGATCTTTACGCTCTCGGGTGGGAAATTTTCCGATGGGAAATCGCCGTCGCCGCCGCGGGGTCCATCATGGGCCTTCATCCTTTCAATCAGCCGGATGTCGAACTTGCCAAGTCCATGGCCAGATCATTTATGGAAGGCGGCGGGGTCGGCCGGCCGGAAGGCGACGAAAACTCCGTTCCCGCCGGCGATCCGGAGCACCTGAAAACGGCTCTCGAGGGCTGGGTTTCTCAGGCCGGGACCGGAGATTACATCGCCGTCCAGGCCTATCTTCCCCCGGCTCCGGAGATCGACCGCCGCCTGCGCGATATCAGGGCCGCACTTCTCGAAAAGATAAAACTTGCAACGACATTCGGATACGGGCCACGCTTTCTCCATTCCACGGGACAGCTTCACAAGGGCGGACCGAACACGGGCCTTTTCCTCCAGCTCGTCGACGAGCCCGGGACTGACCTCAGCGTTCCCGAAACGGATTATTCCTTCGGGACGATTGTCCGGGCCCAGGCTCTCGGGGATTATCTGGCCCTGAGGAAAACGGACCGGCGCGTGTTGCGGATCGACCTCAAAAGCGATATCGAATCCGGCCTTGACCGCATTCTCGCGGCCCTTTAAACCCTCCGGCCGGGTCACCGTTTCTTGACACGCCGGTGTCCCTGATTTACGCTTTGGCCCGGTGAGGCCATGGGGAAACCACTGAAAACGTCCCTCCTCCTCATGGGAGCGAGCGGAATCGTCGGTCAGGTTATTCTTCTCCGGGAGATGCTCGTTTCGTTTTACGGAAACGAGCTGACGATCGGCATCATCCTGGCCAACTGGCTTCTCCTCGAAGCCGCGGGCGCCGTCCTGGGCGGAAGGTTCGCGGAAAAGACGGCCAAAAAACTGGAGGTCTATGTTCTCTTCCAATTGATTTTCGCCGCGGCCTTTCCCCCGGCGGTCTTTTTCAGCCGGATCTTCAAGGCCGTGTTTTTCGAAACGCCGGGAGAAGCCCTGGGGCTTGTCTCCGTCTTCGCGGCCTCGTTCCTTCTTCTCCTTCCCGTGGCGCTCCCCCATGGCGCGCTTTTTCCCTTCGGCTGCCGGCTGGCCGCGGATCACCAAACGGAAAAAGCCTCCTCCATCGGGAATGTCTATGTCCTGGAAACCCTCGGTTCGATCGCCGGCGGAATTCTTCTGACTTATCTTCTGATTCAACTCCTGGATTCCCTCACAATCGCCATTCTGATCTCCCTGGCCAATGCCCTGATTTCCATTGTTTTGCTTCGGGTCCGGAAAATCCTCTTCGGCGCCGCCGCCGTCATGGTCGTCTTGATGATCCCGGCGCTTTCGCCGCCTGTTTTGGATCGGATCCATGCCTTTTCCCTGAGACTTCAATGGCGGGGAATGGATGTCGTCCACAGCGAAAATTCCGTCTACGGCAACATCACCGTAACCCGACAGGGCGAGCAATACACGTTTTTCTCCGACGGCCTGCCCGCGATAACCGCGCCCGATCCCGACGTTGAAGCGGTCGAAGACTTTGTGCACTTCCCCTTTCTTCATCACCCGAATCCGGAATCCGCGGCCGTTCTCGGAGGAGGCGCCGGGGGGATCATCCGGGAAATTCTGAAACATCCCGTTCGGCGGGTGGACTACGTGGAACTCGATCCTCTGGTGCTGAAGCTCCTTCATCGATTCGAGACGCCGACGACCCGGATGGAACTCGCCGATCCCCGGGTCCACGTCCATTTCTCCGACGGCCGTTTCCATATCAAACGCACGAACAATCGCTACGACATCATTCTGATCGGGCTGTCAGCTCCCCAGGAACTCCAGACGAACCGGCTCTTCACCCGCGAGTTCTTTTTGACGGCCCGGGGAAAGATGAATCCGGGCGGTCTACTCGCGCTCTCCCTGCCCGGCTCCGCGACACACATCACCGCCCCGGTTCGGGACCTCAACCGATGCATCGAGGACACCCTGCGGAGTGTTTTCCCGCATGTGCGGACGATACCCGGCGATATCAATCTCTTCATTGCCTCCGACTCTGCGGAAACGGAAAAAACGGCCGTGGCCGAACTGGCCGCCCGGATGGCCGAACGAGAGATCGAAAGCGGCATCTTCACGGACGATTACCTGGCCTTCCGGCTGCGGCCGGAGCGGCTGGCCTGGTTTCGGGAATCGATGGAAGGCGCGGAACCCCGGCTCAATTCCGACTTCCGGCCGATCGGCGTCTTTTACAGCCTTGCGACTTGGAACGCCCTTTTTGCCCCGGGTTTGACGAAGGTCTTCTCCGCCATGGGCGCGCTCAAACCCGCATCTCTGTTCTGGCCGGGCTTCCTCATTCCCGTTTTGCTGTTTCTTGCCTTCAAAATCAAACCCCGGCTTTCGACCTGGGCCGTCCCCTACGCCGTTTTGTCATCGGGCCTGTGCGGAATGATTTTCCAGTTGTCTGTCATCCTGACGTTTCAGTCGTTTTTCGGTTATCTCTATCATCAGGTCGGACTTTTGCTCACCCTGTTTCTGGCCGGCACGGCCTTTGGAGGCCGGAAGTCCGCGCGCCGCCCGGACCGGGCCGGGAACGGCGCCGGCCTTTTCCTGAAACTGGAAGCGGGCTTCGTCGGCTTGGCGGTCGGGCTTCCATTTGTCTTTTCCGGCCTCGCCCTCCTTCTCGAAACCGGCGCCGGCCGCGGCCTGCCTTATGCCGTCTTTTTCCTTATCTCGTTCGTTTCCGGGTTCCTGGTCGGATTTCAATTTCCGCTGGCGGCCGGAATCCAATTGGAACTTCCTCCCGAAAAGCGGCCTTTCGGACAAACGGCCGGACTTCTCTATGGTGCGGATCTTCTGGGAGGATTCCTCGGAGGCCTGGCCGGCGGGATTCTTCTGCTTCCGGTGCTCGGGCTCAAGGCCGCCTGTTTTTTTCTGGCCCTGGTCAAGATCGGAAGTTGGCTGCTCATCCTCGTCTTCACAAAGATGCGGAAATGACATAGAATTTTTGTGAAGGGCGGTGCGTGACGGCGATGACGGACAGACGGCATTTTCTGAAAACCATGGCCTCGCTCCTCGCGGGGGCGGGCTTTTTCCCGCCCGAGTCCGGCGCGGCGGCGGAAAACACCCGCGCGCGCAAGGAGGCGATGTTTTACCGGAAAACCGACGGACGGTCCGTCCAATGCCGGTTGTGCCCGCGGCAGTGCATCATCGAAAATCGCCGGCGGGGATTCTGCCGGAACCGCGAAAACCGGGGCGGAACGCTTTATTCCGTCGTCTACGGGAAACCTTCGACCGTGGACATCGGGCCTATCGAAAAAGCGCCGCTCTACCACTTTCTTCCGGGCCATGAACGCCTGTGCCTGGCCTGCGCAAGCTGCAACCTGCGGTGCAAGTACTGCCAGAACTGGCATCTGTCCCAGAAACGAATCGAGGATGTCAGGGTTTTTCCCCACACGCCGGCCGCCGTCGTCGAACGGGCGGTGCGGGAGGGCATGACATCGATCTCCTTCACTTATACCGAACCCACCGTTTTCTACGAGTACGTCCTCGACATCTCCCGTCTGGCCCGGGCGCGGGGGCTGCGGACATCGATCGTGTCGAACGGTTATATCAATCGGGAACCCCTGGTCGAGCTTCTCAAGGTGCTCGACGCCGTCAAGATCGACCTCAAGGGATTCAGCGAGGCGTTTTATGACGACGTATCCCAGGCAACTCTGGCGCCCGTGCTCGAAACGCTGCAGACGGTGAAAGAGAAAAACGTCTGGCTCGAAATCGTCAACCTCGTCGTCCCCTCGCTCAACGACCGGCCGGATGAGATCGAGGCGATGTGTTTCTGGATCGCCGAAAAACTCGGCCCCGAAACGCCGATCCATTTCACACGCTTCTTTCCGAACTATAAACTGCCCCATCTTCCCGCAACACCTTTGTCCACGCTTGAAAACGCCTGCGAGGTCGCAAATCGGGCCGGACTGCAATATGTCTACATGGGCAATGTTCCCGGCCATGCCGGAAACTCGACCTTTTGTCCCTCCTGCCGTGAAATCATCATCCGGCGCACCCATTTCTCCGTCGTCGAAACGAACATGAAAGAGGGAACGTGCGGGAATTGCGGCCGGCCGATTCCCGGAATCTGGGCTTAAGTCTTGCGCTTCGGGATATCTTGCACTATGATACGCGCAATCATCGAGAGTTTGAGGAACCATGAAAAAGAAACTTCGCGTGGCCTTGATCTACAATGCCTATACCGACTCTCAACCGGAATCCCCCGGCGATGAGGGCAGCGGCTGGCATCTGCAACAAATGATCCGGCGCATGGCCCGGGCCATGCGCCGCCTCGGTCATACGGTTACGGTCGTCCCCCTCTCGGACGACTTGTCCTATCTCCAGCGGAAACTCCGTAAGATCCGGCCCGACGTCGTTTTCAACCAATATGACGACGTCGTTCACGGAGCGCTCTATGAGATGCGCGTCGCCGCCTTCATCCGGATGCTCGGCTTCCCGCACACCGGCTCCCCCGCGCTGGGATTGGGCCTCAGCCGCTACAAATACATGGCGGCCAGCCTTCTCCAGGGCGCCGGCATTCCGATTCCGCCCGACACCACCCTGGTCGAACGTCTCGGCGAAATCCGGGAAAATTCCTGGCGCTTTCCGCTCATCGTCCATCCCAGCCAGGAACATGCCGGGATCGGGCTCGACCGCGACTCCGTCGTTCACACCAAAAAAGATCTGAGGGACAAAGTCCGCGAAATTCTTAAGGATTACAATCAACCGGCTCTCGTCCAGAGATTTCTTCCGGGTCGGGAATTCAATGTCGGGTTGATCGGGGGGAAAAAACTCACCGTACTCCCGCTGGCCGAGGTCGATTATTCGGACTTGCCGGAATCCATCCCTCCCATCATGTCTTACGCGGCCAAGTGGATTGAAACATCCGTGGAATACAGGAAAACCCGCGTCATCTGCCCGGCTAAAGTGCCGGCGGATTTGGCCGCCCGGATCGGCGAGACCGCCGTTCGGGCCTTCCGTGTCGTTGGCGGATGGGGTTACGGCCGGGCCGATATCCGGTTGGACGAAAACGGCGAACCGCGGGTTCTCGAGGTCAACTGCAACCCTTGCCTGGATGAAGGGATGGGGCTGGCCCGATCGGCCCGAAAGGCCGGGATTCGTTATCCCCAGCTTCTGCAGCTCGTCCTCAAGGCGGCCTTCGAAGGTCCGCCGTTCGACATGAGTCTGCCCATTTTCGGCCTGAAAAACGGGCCGGCGCCCCAAGCCAAGCGACCGAAATGACAATCAGCCGGTCAGGCGACCGGTGTAGGCGTAATCCATGGCCAGAGCAACCGCCAGGGCGACGATATCCATGATTTTTTCGCCTTCGGCGCTGCGCCGGTAAAACAACCCCAGGCTTTCGGCCCGGTTCTCGAGCTTCTTGAGGATGGTTTCCACTTCACCATCGTCCAGCTCCGACCAGCGGATGACGCGGCTCATGAGTTCGTTGCGTTTGCGCCGGAAAAGGTTCTCTGCAGCCAGGAGAACCCGGCCGCGGACGGGCGGGAAAACCTCGCGCAGCTTGTCGTCCACGTACCCGCGGGCCGAGCGGCGGAAAACCTCGGCTTTTTTCCCGTAATGATCGGCCAGGAGGATATTCATTTTTTCGACGGGCCGGACCACACGGCGGCGAAGGGTCAGGGGTTTGGTCCTTTTGATGTCCCGCATCAGCCGGTCGACATAGCGGAGTTTGCGAATGACCGGCCAATGACGGTATCGCGTTCTCCAGCCGGACCGCGGCGTCAGCCACACCGCGAACGTCTCGCTGAAATCCTCGTCGGGATGTTTCTGGGCGTAGGTTCGGCCGTAGGGATAAGAGGCGATGTGACGGACGAAATGGCGGCTGAACCGGTCGGGCCGGAAGGCGTCCCGGTAAGGTTTCGTGAAGAGACCGAACATTTCCTTCCAGCTCGTTCTTTCCCAGAGCTTGTAGGCATAGTTCAAGGCATGGCCGGCCTCGTGCCGGAGGAGCATCATGACGGTCCGGGCGTCCTCGACCTCCCCCGTCTGCTCCTGTTCCAGGCGGGCCAGCCGGCGATCGGCCAGATAGAAGGGGATGCCGATGACGGGCGTTCTGTCGGGACAACCCCATCCGTCGGCGAGATAAACCTGGGGTTTGAAGAGAAAGCCCTTTTTGTCCATCTCCCTGTGCAGGCGGTGCACAAAGGGTTCGACGGGAGAACCCTCGACCTCCAGGCCGAGATCGGAGATCCGGGTGTTGAGAAGTTCATAGCGGACGGTTTCCCAACTCTGGACGAGGGATTGGATGCTTTTCCCGCTCATGTCAATCCTTGGAGAATTTCCAGGGTCCGCTCGATGTCTTCGGGAGAATTGTAGATATGGGTGGACTGGCGGATGCTGATTCCGTCGGACTGGAACCGGGGCCGGATCCGCGCCCTGGCCCACAACTCGTCCTGGATGCGTTCGCCGGTCCAACCCTCGACGGCATAGACGGTGATGCCGGCAGCCATAGCCGGGTGAAGCGGCGTCAGAACCCGGACGCCGGGAACGGCCGACAATCCTGCGCGCAACATATCGCCGAGTTCCCTGATCCGGGTATGGATTCTTTCCGGTCCGATCCGGAAATGGAACTCGAGGGCGGCCTCGCAACCGAAAAGAAGAGACAGGTTGCCGGTGCCCCTCTGTCCGAGTCGGAATCCGGGATCTTCGCTGTTGTCCCATTGCGTGGAGGCCAGGGTCGTCCAGATGTCCGGCATGCGGTCTTTTTTGACATAGAGGAATCCCGTCCCCGCGGGAGCCAGAATCCACTTGTGAAGACTGCCGTAATAGGCGTCGCAATCCAGGTCCCGCACATCGACCGGGATGTGTCCGACGGACTGGGCGCCGTCGATGACGGTGAAGAGACCGCGGCGGCGGGCTTCGGCGCAGAGCTCGCGGATGGGAAGAATCGCACCGCTTCCGGATATGATGTGGGGCACGGCCAGCACGCGGCTGCGCGGGGTCATGGCTTTGATGAAAAGATCCAGGATCTGTTCCGGATCGCGGGCCGGTTTCGGTACGGCGATTTCCCGGCAGACGACGCCGCGGCGCTTTTCGAGAAGACGCCAGCCGCTGATTCCGCCGGGGTGCTCCTGGTCCGTGAGAAGGATTTCGTCTCCGGCCTTGAGATCGAGTCCGAGAGCTGCATAATTCATGCCCGCCGTGGCATTTTCCGTGAGGGCGATCTCCTCGGGAAGGGCGTTGATGAGCCGGCTGATTCCGGAACGGACTTCCATGTGGGGCTGGTAACCGGAGATCCAATCGGCGTCCTTGTAATCCCAATCCGCGATGCGCTCTGCGGTCAGACGCAGGTGGCCGATCACGGTGTCCAGAACGATCCGGGGCATGGCGCCGAGCGTGCCCGTGTTGAAGAAAGCCGAATCCGGGGCCAGAGGAAACAGGCCGCGGATCTTGTCCCAGAATTCGGGATCATCCGTTTCGGGGAAGCCGGCCCAGGGGTCTGCGGCGGCGCCCGCGGCGGCCGCGGAAACGGAAACGGCTGCGGCCGTTTGAGACAGGGTTTTCAGAAAATCCCGGCGGGACACGGCGGCGTCACTCCCACTCGATCGTGCCCGGCGGTTTCGAAGAGATATCGAGACACAAGGCGGAGATATCGGGAAGCTTGAGGATTGCGGCTCGGAGTTCGTCAAGAAGGGCGTCCGGCAGGCGGGCCGGTGCCGCGGTCATGGCCCGCTCCGAGTGGAGGGGCCGGACGACGACAAGTTCCCGGCCCGTGCCGTCCACAGAGAGAGGCACGAAGACCGTCGGACATTGCCAGATGTCGTCGTAAACGCCGTGGCGGCGCAAACCATCCATGACGGCCGCGTCGGCCTCGCGAAGGAGATCGAGCCGCGGCCGCGTCAGAGTGGCGGCCAGGGGCTCGAAAGAAGCCGGAACGCCCGGGCCGAGGTTCCAGAGACAGCGGTTGATCCCCTTGACTTCGCGGAAGATCCGTCCGGCGACCTCAAGCCATGTCTCCCAATCCGCCTCGCCGCTCAGGATCACGGGATGTTCATAAACCCGGAGGTCGGCTTTGACTCCGACCGAGCGGATGGGAAGAATCGAGGCCTCCAGGCTGTAGTGGTCGGCGATCCGGAACACGGCCGGCTCGATCCGTTCGAAGTCGGTCCGGTCGGACGTTCCATCCGAGCAGAGAAGCCGAACGGCCAGACCCGGACCCGGGAAGGGATGTTTCCAGACAACAGCCCGGGGCAGACCGAGAAGTTCGCCGAGCTCGCGGACTTCGACCTTGTAAAGATCGGCCAGGGGTTCGACGACGCGGCCGCGGGCGATCATCTCGTCGATGACGGGGACGCGGTTGTGGTGGGTCTTGATGGTATCGGCCCGTTTCGTGCCGCCCGTTTCGATCGTGTCGGGATAGATCGTTCCCTGTCCCAGAAGATGGTCCTCGATCCCCAGTTTTCGGGCTTCGCTCTCGAAGACGCGGACGAAGGTTTCGCCGACGGCCCGGCGTTTGGCTTCGGGATCGATGAGCCCCGCGGCGGCGGAAAGAAAGGCCTCCGATGCATCGGCGAAATGAAGATCGGTGCCGAGGCCCGCGGCCCGCAGGGTTTCGAGGACTTCGCGGCTTTCGTTTTTGCGCATGAACCCGTTGTCGATGTGAAGGAGGCGGAGTCTTCCCGGGCCGAGGGCCTTCTCGAGGAGCTTGGCGGCCACGGCGGAATCCACACCGCCCGAGATGAGAAGAAAGACGGAGGCTTCGCCCACTCTGTCCCGGATGAGGCGCACTTGCGATTCGAGGTAGTTGTCCATAGTCCAGGTCGGCCGGCATCCGCAGATGTCGAACAGGAAGTTGGAGATGATGGTTTCGCCCTTCAGCGTATCGTCAACCTCGGGATGGAACTGAACGCCGTAGCGGCGGAGCTTTTCCGAGGCGATGGCGGCAAACCGGTGGACCTCACCCTCGGGGCCGAGACATGACGTGCCGATTTCGATGAAGTCCGGGCCGATTCCGGTCACCGTGTCGAAATGGCTCATCCAGACCTGCTCGCCGGATTCGAGACCCCTGAAAAGAGGGGTTTCGGCGCAGATGTTGAGTCGGGTCCGGCCCCATTCGCTTCCGCCGTGGACGACCGTTCCGCCGTAGTGTTTGGCGATCTCCTGGTGACCGAAACAGAAACCGAGGATGGGAATCGGCAGATCATAAATCGCCTTGTTGTATTGGGAGTCCTCGCCGAACGAGGACAGACTGGGACTTCCGGAAATGATGAGGCCTTGATAGTCCTGAAAGTCATCCAGGGGATCGTCGGGCTGCCGGATCTCGGCCAAAACCTTCAGCCGGCGGACCTTTGTGGCGATGAGATGGGCGTATTGCCCGCCGAAGTCGATGACCGCGATGGCGTCATGTTTCATGTTTCGCTCCGTCGCCCTCACATTAGCGGTCTTCCGCCCCGAAGTCAACTCCCCTCTCCCCTTCTGCTTTGGCTGCTGGAAGGTGTTGATATCATTAGGTTTAAGATTAAAAAGGCATGTTTTTTAAAAGATTGTTTTCTATCTGCAATAAAATCAACAATCTCCAGCAGCCAAAGCAGAAAGGTGGCACGATATTGATTTCTTTGCCACAGTGTGATAAAAAGAAAGTCGACCATGCATATCGCCGACGGAATCGTAACGATCGAGGCCGCCGTTGCGGCCTATGCCGTAAGCCTTGGCGCCGTAGCCATCGCCGGGAAAAAGGCCGAGACCGAAGACATCCCCCGGATGGGCCTTGCAGCCGCCGCTCTTTTTTCCGTTTCCCTGATCCATTTCCCTGTCGCCGGGACATCGGTTCACCTCGGGCTTTTCGGCCTGGCCGGAATCATCCTGGGATTCAAGGCTTTCCCGGCCGTTTTCACGGCCCTCCTTTTCCAGGCCTTGATTTTCCAGCACGGCGGGCTCCTGTCCCTGGGGTTGAACGCCTTCAACATGGGAGCGGGAGCGGCGGCGGCGGTTGTGGTCTGGAAATGGTCCGGCCTCCCCGAGCCCCTGCGCGCCGGTGCCGCCGGCTTCCTGGGCGTCGTCATCCCGGCCGCCCTGATGGCCTTCGAATTCCGCCTTTCGGGATATGGGAAAGGCATCATCTTTATCCTGGGGATTTATGCGGTTGTCGGAATTGTCGAGGCCGCCCTCACCATCGCCGCCGTCGGATTCTTCCGCAAAATTAAATCCCCGATACTGGAGAAAACATGACCGCATTCAAACGCCTATCCGCCGCCGGAATCCTCATGGCCGTTCCGGTTGCACTTCTATTCGCCCACGGGTTGATCGTTAAAACCGATCTTCATCCCCCGACCGTCATCGTCTCTTCGTCCTACGACGGCGGCGGCATCCCGGCCTTCGCCGCGGCGACCGTCTTCGGCCCCGATGCTTCGGAATCCCCCTATCAGTCCGGCCGCGCCGACGCATCCGGCCGCTTCGCCTTCCTCCCGGACCGGGCCGGGGAATGGACGGTCATCATCGACGACGAGATGGGACACCGTCGCAGAGCCGCAATCACGATCGACGCGGATTTCCTGGCCGGAAAGGAAACCGCCGCCGCAAAACCCGAAATCGCCGTGGAACAGCCCGAGCCGCCCGCCGGTCTTTCGAACGCCCTCAAGCTCCTCATCGGACTCTGTCTGATCTTCGGATTCACGGGCCTCTTCATGGGACTGAAAGCGCGCCGGGATCTTCGATCGGGAAAGGCACCCCATAAATGAAATCATTCAACCGGAGTCTTAACGGCGAAGCCGACGCCCACCTGCGCAACATCGATCCCCGGGCAAAAATCATCGCATTCGCCGGGGCGGCCGCCATCGTCGTTACCGAACCGCCGGGTGGGACCCAAGCTTACCTTTACTATTATCTGATTCTGGCCGGGCTTTTCCTGTTCGGACGCATGGCTCCGGCCGGCGTTCTCCGGCGCTCCCTTCCCGCGATTCCCTTCATCCTGACCGCCGCCGTTCTTCTGCCCTTCTCAAGGATGGCCGAAAGCGGGGGAGCGGCCGACTGGGGCCTGTCCCTGTCGCTTTTTCTCAAGGCCGCGGCCGCCCTGATCCTCATCTCCCTCCTCGTCTCCTCGGACAGTTTGGACCGGGTTTTGGGCGGATTGCGCCGGCTCGGCCTTCCGGCCGTTTTCGGCTCCCTCTCCTCCCTCATGTTTCGGTTCGCGTTTATCGTCAACGACGAACGGCTGAGAACGGAACGGGCCCGGCTCAGCCGCACGCCGGGCCGGCTGCGGGTCAACCGCTTCCAGGTCTACGGGCGGCAGGCGGCCATGATATTCTTAAGAAGCTGGGAGCGCGCCCAAACACTTCATCAAGCCATGCTGTCCAGGGGCTTCACGGGAACCTATCCCTCGACCCGGGAGATGACGTTCAGACTTCGCGACGCCGCTTTTGCCGGTTTCTGTCTCGGATTATTCGGAGTCGTTCGGATCCTCGCATGACCGAGTCCGACTCCGCCGTCTCCATTGAAAATCTGAATTTTTCCTATGACGGCGAACCGGTTCTTCGAAACCTCGATCTCGAAATCCGAAGCGGAGAAACATTCGGAATCCTCGGACCTTCGGGTGCGGGAAAATCCACCCTGCTTCTCCACCTGAACGGCGTTCTTCACGGCCGCGGCCGTGTCTTCATCGGCGGCCTGGAAATAGCAAAGGCGACCCTTCCCGAAATCCGGCGCCGGGTCGGCCTGGTCTTTCAAAACCCCGACGACCAGCTCTTCAACCCGACGGTCGAGGAAGACGTGGCCTTCGGTCCGCTCAATATGGGACTCGAACGCGGCGAGGTCGAGCGCCGTGTCTCCGATGCACTGAGAGGCATGAAGCTCGAGGGTTTCGAAAAGAGAATCTCTCACCGCCTGTCTTTCGGCGAGAGGAAACGGGTTGCCCTGGCCACGGTTCTGGCCATGGAGCCTCAAGTCATCGCTTTCGACGAGCCGTTTTCCAACCTCGATCCGGCCATGGTCGAAAATCTTGTCGACATCATCCGCAATCTCAAGGCGACGGTCATCGTCGTCTCCCAACAGATTCTTCCGGCCCTGGCCTGCTGCGACCGCCTGGCCGTCCTCAAGGAAGGCCGCATTCTGAAAACCGCAACGCCGGCCGAACTGGCCGCCGACCGGGATCTTCTCCAATCCTGCGGCCTGGATTTCCGCTCGGTCTGCCGGGTTTGCCGGGATCTCGTGCCGTCCTGAGCCGCCGAGGCCCTATCTCGGCATCTTCTTCATTCCAAGGGAAAATCCGCCGACAAGGCATTCCCGGCCGGGGTTTGCCTAATTTTCAGGAATGAATTAAACTAACTTTGGAGCATCACGATGGAAGCGATAATTGTCCTTATCGACGACGATAAAACGACCCTGCAAATTTTGGAAAGCGTTCTGGTCCGGAACGGTTACCGGGTCTTCAGCGCCCGGGACGGCCAAGCGGGGTTGGAGCTGGCCAAACAGGAAAAACCGGATGTCCTGATCAGCGATATGCTCCTTCCCAAAGTCCACGGAATCGACGTCTGCAAACGGATCAAAAGCGACCCCGAAATGTCGGGGACATCGGTCATCCTGATGACGGGAGTCTATAAAAAGGCTGTGTTCAAACAGGAAACGCGTGACGCCGGCGCCGACGCCTTCCTGGAAAAACCCATTGACACCCCTCTGCTTCTCCAAACCATCGAGAAGTTTCTCAAAGCCCGCTGAATCCGACGGCGTGAGA